>NZ_JBFUAG010000014.1:0-128661 GCF_056406375.1 Rhodobacter sp. P1_C2 | reverse complement strand
GAAGGTGGCCGAGCGTTCGATCTCGTTGCGCACCTCGGTCAGGGTCCGGCCGGATTCCAGCACGAAGATCGGCGCGATCGCCTCGGCCCGTTCACGCACCAAGGCCGCCGCCCGGCGCATCAAAGCCGCGCGCGCCGAGGGCAGCGTCTTGCGCCAGACCTCAAACCCGCGCGCCGAAGACTGCAAAGCCGCCTCCAGATCCGCCGCACTCGCCCGCGGCACGGTGCCCAGAATGGCCTCCGTCGAGGGGTTCTCGACATTGGCCAGCACAGGCCGGTCGTAAATCCACGCCCCATCAATCAAAAGACCAATGCGCGGATAGGGCGTCAGGGAAAGGTCGGTCATCGCGGGGACTTTCTTCGGGTTTTACATGTGTTTGGCAGGGGACCGGGCTTCGTCCAGTTTAATCCGGTAGAAGCGAGCGGCTGTTTCGGACATCAGGGCCGCAACCTCAGCGGGGCCTGCCCCGGCGATCAGGCGCTTGAAAGCATTCCATCCGACAAGGTAGCTGTAGCTGGCCTTGTCCACCGGGAAATTGCTTTCGAACATCGCGCGGTCCGGGCCAAAAAGGTCGATACAACTGTGCACCCAGGGTTGCCAGGCCTTGGCCAAGTCAACGGAGGACGGCGGTCTATCGCCCGCATCAAAGCCAAATCCTGACAGCGCCATGCCCAGCCCGCCGATCTTGACGCTGACGTTTGGACATTTTGCAAGCTCGCTCAGGGTGCGCCGCCACTCGCGATAGACCGTGTCGCGCTGTTCCGCGTAGGCCCCGATCCCCAGGACCCCGCCGCAGTGGTTGAGCACGATCGGGACCTCGGGAAATCTGCGCGCCAAGCCAACCAGTCGGGGAATCTGATGAAAATGCAGCCAAGCGTCAAAGCTGAGGCGCAGTTTTGCCAGTTCCGCAAAGCCGGCGAGGAAGGCGGGCTGCGCCATCATGTCTTCGGTGGTGGGATAAGCTGGATTGAGCAACCGGGCATCCGCATCCCAGGCCAGAATGTGGCGAATACCGCGAAAGCGTCCCTGACCCGCAGCGATATGCGCGTCGAGGAGGGGGCGGACTGCGTTGCCCAAGGTCAGATCGGCGTGGCCGACGATTGCTGAACAGAGGCCGTGGCCGTTTTCCAGGGCGGTCTGTACGGCGTAATCCGTTTCGCCTACTGGAAGAAGCAGCTCCGCTCCGGCTGTCCTGTAAAAACCACGCGCCTGCACGAGAACGGTGGCCACAACCCGGTGCCCCGTCGCAATGTCGCCGACATAGTCCGCGCCGAGGTAGCGGTTGCCGGGGCGGTCGAACATATGGTGATGTGCGTCAATGATCGGCAAGCCGGGGTCGATGACCGGCTCGTCATGAAGGGCAAGCCAGTCCGGGCGGATCGCCGGTTGGACGAACCTCTGGCTCATGCCCCGCCCTGAACCAGTTCAGGCGCAAAGCTATCGGGAAGGCCAATTTCGAAGGCGTTGAGGGTCAGGGCCACCATGCAATAGTAGCCCAGGATCGCTACAAGTTCGACCATGCCCGTCTCTCCCAAAGCATCGGTGCCCTGTCGGTAAAGGTCTTGGCCGATCTTGCCCTGTGCCAGAAGGCAGGTTGCGACCTTGAACACCGCCACTTCGCGCGGGTTGCGCAAATGGGGGGCGGGCTTGCGGGACGCGATGTCGGCAATCGTGACCGGGTCCAGCCCGGCCTCCAGCGCCATGCGCTTGTGGGCGGTCCATTCGTGATGCGAGGTCCAGTGCCGGCCGCATATGATGATGGCCAACTCGCTGAGGGCTGGGTCCAGGGTTGTGTCAAAGCGTAGCAATTCCCCAAGCCGCTGCCCACGGCGGGCCAGTTCGGGGTTGCGCAGCCAGGCGATCATCGGGGCAGGGACCTTGCCGCGCTTGCCGGAGACGACTTCAGCCACCACTTCGGCTTGTTCGGGCGTCAGGTCTTCCGGGCTGGGCATGTCGAGGCGTGGCATGGTCAGGCCAATCCCAGAATAACGCGCGCCTCGGCGGGGGAGGCGACCCAGGCGCCAATCTCCTGGATGATGCGGGCGGCGCGGGCCACCATCGGCGCGTTGCTTTCGGCTAGCACGCCCTTGGACATATAAAGGCTGTCCTCCAGACCAACCCGCACATGGCCGCCGTTCACCACGGACATGGCGACCGCCGGGAAATGCTGCGCGCCCACGCCAAACGCGCTCCAGTTTGCGCCGGGTGGCAGCATGGCTTTCATGACCTGCATCGATTCCGGCGTGGCAGGGGCGCCCCAGGGCACCCCGAGGCAGAGTTGAAAATAGGGCGGATCGGCAAACAGACCCTTGGCGTAAAGATGTTTGGCCAGGGCGATGTGACCCAGATCGAAGACCTCCAGCTCGGGTTTGACACCGGCCGCCCGGACCGCTTCGGCGATGCGCGTGATGTGGTCGGGCGTGTTGACGAAGGCATGTTTGCCGAAGTTCATCGTGGCCACGTCAAGGCTGCAAATCTCGGGGCGCAGTTCCAGCACATGGTTCATGCGGTCTTCCGGCAAGGCCATGCCTGCCGAGGCGTTCCGGTTGGGGTCGTTCGCATCGGGCGAAAAGCGCCCGCCGATGCCGGTGGTCAGGTTCAGGATCACGTCTGTGTCGGCGGCGCGGATGCGGTCGACCACTTCACGGTAAAGCGTGATCTCGCGGCTGGGGGCCCCGGTTTCGGGATTGCGGACATGAATATGCACGACTGCCGCCCCGGCCGCATGGGCCGCCAGCGCATCGTCGGCGATCTGTTTCGGGGTCACGGGGACAAACGGGCTTGCGCCCGTGGTATCGCCCGATCCGGTGACGGCACAGCTTATGATGACGGGGCGGTTCATGTCTGGGTCCTGCGTTGGGTCATGCGGTGCGCGCGGCGGTCATGCCGCCATCGACGACAAGCTGGGTGGCCGTGATATAGCCCGCCTCGTCGCTGGCAAGAAAGGCCACGGCATTGGCCACGTCCCAGGCGTCGCCCATGCGGCCCATGGGGACAGCGGCGTGCCGGTTGGCGATCAGCTTTGCCGCGTCATCCTCGCCAAGTTGCTTGACCAGACGGTGTTCGACAAGTGGCGTGTGCATCGACCCCGGGATCACCGTGTTCACCCGGATGCCCTTGCGGACATAGGCAATCGCGGTGGACCGGCCAAAGGCGACCAGCCCTGCCTTTGAGGCCGCATAGGCCGCGCTGACCCGGCCGCCCAGCTGGAAGGTCATCGCACCGACGCTGCCGATGTTGATGATCACCCCGCCTTTTCCATCGGCGGCGAACTGCTGCTCCATCACCGGCAGCACATGTTTGCAGCCCAGAAAGGCAGAGGTCAGGTTCAGGTCAAGCTGTTGTTGCCAGACCTCTTCGGGCATCGAAACCGGGTCACCGGGGGCGCTGCCGCCCACGTTGTTGACCAGAATGTCGATGCGCCCGAACCGCTCCACACAAGCGCCGACCACGGCGGCAAAATCTGCGCTGACCAGCATGTTGCAGGTTAGCGGCAGCCAGCGGTCGCCCAGGCCTTCGGCCTGCATGATCCGGGTCGTGGCGGCCAGGGACTCGGCGCTCAGATCAGCACCGCACACCATTGCGCCCTGCCGCGCCAACAGCACGGCCGTTGCCTTGCCATTGCCCCAGCCTTCGCCAACCGACCCCGCGCCGGTCACGAGGGCAACTTTGCCCGAGAAATTCAACATCCGCTGGTTCGAGCCCCGCTCTGGAATGAAAACCAACCGGGCGGCAGAAAGCCTCCGCCCGGTCAAACCGTGGTCTTAGGCGACGAGCCCGAGTTCGCGCACCTTGATGCCCATGGCGATGTAATGCGAGTAGATGCGGCAATGCGCGAAGCCGCCGCCAGTGAACCACAGGCCCTGCTGCGGTGTGGCCACGAACATGTTCGCGATCTCACCGTTAGGGGCGATGCCCCAGATCGGACCAACCTTGTCTGCGATCTTGTCCCCCAGCATTTCACGCACCACCGACTCCTGACTTTGGTAGCCGGTCGCCGTCACGATCAGATCAGCCTCTGCAATGGTGCCATCCCGCAACAACAGGCCATTCTCGACGTAGCGGTCGGTTTCTTCGTGTTGCAAAAGGCCCACTTCGCCTGCGGCGATCAGTTCCGAACAGCCGCAGTTCAGATAATAGCCGCCATGGCGCCGCCGGAATTTCATCTGGTGGCCGGTTTCATCCTCGCCAAAGTCCAGCTTGAAGCCGACCTTGTTCAGACCCTCCAGAAGGTCCTTGTCGATGACTTTGGCTTTTTCCACTGCGGCTTGATAGCCCTTCACCAGCAGGGGATAGCTGCTTGCGACGGCGATGCCATCGCAGTCTTCGAGCGGGATATCCTCTTCATAGTAGACCGAGTGAACGATACCCGCGGCTTTGATGCTTGACACTGTGACCGAGCCGCGCTGGATCATCGTCACCTTCGCGCCGTGGCCATGCAGATCCTGCGCTACGTCGTGACCGCTGGTGCCGGCCCCCACGACCAGAACCTTCTTGCCCTTCCACTTGGCCCCTTCGCGGTAATCATGCGTATGGATGACCGTGCCCTTGAAGGTATCAAGACCCGGCAGCTTTGGCGTGACGGGGCGACCTGCGATGCCATTGGCCAGGATCAGGTGGCGCGGGTGCACGGTGCTTTCGGTGCCATCCGCACGGCGCATCCGCACCGTCCATGTGCCCTTGGCCTCGTCAAAATCGGCGCCAAGGAATTCCGTGCTGTTCCACACATTGCATTCCATGGCCCAGGCGTAAGTCTCCAGCCAGCCCGCGATCATGTCTTTGGGCAGGTATTTCGGCCAGTTGGGCGGCCAGGGCAAATAGGGAAGGTGGTTCAGCTTGACCTGATTGTGCAGCGCCAGAGAGTGGTAGCGTTCGCGCCAGATGTCGCCCACGCGGGCCCGTTGATCAATCAGCAGCGTGTCAACACCCAGCAGCCCCAGCCGTGCCGCAATCGCCAGGCCAGCTTGCCCAGCCCCCACGATCAGCACGGCAGGCTCGCGGTCGGTGAAGGCAGATTTCTTGGCTCGGATGTCGGTCCAGTTGTCGCCGCCAAAGTTGCGCGAATAGGCCGAACCTGCAGGGCGGTTCATGTTGATCGGCTCTTCATGGCCTTTCAACTCGTCCAGCGTGGTCGCCAGAACCCAGGCTTTTTCGGGCTGATCGGCCACCAGGCGCACGATCCCGCTACAGCGGGCAAAGGCGGTTTCGAAGGAGAAAAACGCCTCGATCGAGTCGACCCCGTGGCGCCGGACACGACGGGGCGCCGTCCGATGTTCGGCGAATTTGAAGTTCGTGGCCTGAATGGTCGGTTGAGCGGCCAGAAGGCCGTGCACCGTATCGTCCAGGCTGTCATGCGGTGTGATGGTCCAGGTAAAGGCCATCAGGTCGCGCCAGTGAACCTCGGTCCACAGCACGCGGCGCAATAACGACTCTGAACCTGCCTTGAGGGCTGCCTCAAAGGCTGACAGCCATTGCACAACCAGTTGGGCATCGCTGCATGCCCCGACACTGATTTCATTCATAACACATCGTCCTCCCGTATGCGTCGCGCCGGAAGAGGGTACGGGGATCGGCGGCGCTGAGATACGCGGCGGGAAGGGAAGCTATTTGGCGCAGGTTGCAAAGATGGAGGTTCCACGCCCGCCGTGCGCACCACCTTTGCCATTTCGGGGCAGGTGCTTTGCGCAGGCCGGAAAAGTATGTTTATATTAAATTTGGTGTAATAAATTCAATTGGTTGAACATAAATACCCCCAGGCATTCGCCCCCGTCCCACCGGATCACCCAAGCGCGCTGGCCCAGGCGCTTGACCTGGGGTGGTCTTGGGCGGATGACACAGCATCACTCATGTCATTGGAGACTGTAGATGCGGCTCTATTACCAGACACTCGGCATGTCGCGCGGTTCCAAATCGGGGCATTACGGCAAGCTTTTGCAAAATGTGATTGCTGATGCCGCAGCGCCCGGCACCACGATCGACATCTTTGGCCTTAGCCCGCACCGGGCCGTGGCTGACCAATACCGCTATCTGGAGTTTCTGGACACCAGCGAAGTGATTGAAAACGGCCTGCGCGCCGAACGCGAAGGCTATGACGCCATCGTCATCGGCAACTTCTTTCAGCCGGGCCTGCATGAGATGCGCGAACTTTTGAACATCCCGGTTCTGGGTCTGGCAGAAAGCGCCGTGCAGATGGCCTGTCTGATGGGGCCAAGCTTTTCGCTGATCAACGTGAACCCCAAGTTCAACCGCCGCATCGTGGATGGAATCCGGCTACAAGGTCTGGAAGGCCGGATGGTCTCGGTCGAGATGATGACGGTCGAACGTCCGGGTGTCTTCGACATCGCCTTGTCAGACCCTGAAGTGCGGCAAACGATCGTCACCCAGTTCATCGCCACGGCGCGCGTGGCACTGGACAAGGGGGCCGAGGTGCTGATCCCCGCCGGAGGCAGTCTTATGGCGGTGCTTATTCAGGCGGGTCTTGCCGAGGTTGACGGCGCGCCGGTGTTGAATGGCATCACGGCCTTGGTCAAGACGGGGGAGATGGCGGTCCAGATGCGCGCTTTGACGGGTGTGTTCACCAGCAAGCGGCTGACCTATGCGCCGCCGACGGGCAAATTGCTCGCAGACGTGCGTGCGGCCTATGGGGACGCGCTTTACCCTGGGTCAGAATAAGACCAGGTCCGGCCCCAGACATCTGGGGCCGGGTCGTCACACCTGATCGTAACCGAAGGTCAACTGTCCAAGAGATGCGTCGGCGCCAAGGCGCGTCCTTGTGTCCTGCACGAAAGCCAATGCTGTTTGCGGCATGGACAAGGGAATCCCCAAGGTAGCTGCCTGCAAGGTCAGTGCTGCAAGGGCAGCTTCCGCTTCCTGCAAGGTCCAGGGCAGGGCTGCCGCACGGACCTGCGCCATGGCAGGCAAAATCTCGGCTGATACGGCGCTCCATGCCGATCCGACATTCAGGATCCGCGCCATCTCGGTCCGCGGTAGGCCAAAGCGCAGGCCCATGCTGACACACTCGGCCACCGCGATCAGATTGCACACGACCACCGCAAGCTCGATCTGCGGCAGAAGGGTGGCATCGGGGGCAGTCTCCTCGCCGACCAGCGTGGCTCCGGACAGTCTTTCTGTCAGAGGGATCACGTCATCCAGCTTGGCATTCTGTCCCAGCAGGTGCAGCCCCATCTGCATCAGGCTGCGCGCGCCAGCCGTCATGGGCATGGCAGAGCCGGTCGCAGCGCCGAGGGCAAGCGCCTCGTTCAGGTCCTTGACCATCAAGGACAGGGCAAAGTTTGTCGTCGAGCGCCCCTCGACCAGCCCGACCAGCATGTTCCGGCTGGTGAAATTTGCGCCCGGCCCGGCGTTCAGCGCGGCTACAAGGGTCGCCAGCCCCAGACCTGCCTTGCGCCCCAATGCCACCAGTTCCAGCGTGGCCATGCGGTAGCCCGCCCCGATGGCATTGTTGACCAGTTTCAGGGCCTGACCATCGCCGACCCGCGGACTGCAGCGAAAGACCTTGTCGCTCATCGCGTTCAGAACCGGCTCTGCCCGCGTCCATGCCGCATCCGGGCCAGAGGCGATGATCGTGACCTTGCCTGCCTGCGCCGCCGGAATCCCGCCGCTGACCGGCGCGTCCAGCATCAGGACACCTCTGGTTCCCAGATCGGCGGCAATCGCGGCCGTCTGGCCGGGGTTGCCGCTGGTTTGGTCGATGATCAGCTTGCCGGGTGACAGCCCTTCGACCAGACCCCCCGGCGCGAACAACGCATCCCGGACATCCGAGGTGCGGGGCAGGCACAGGATTATGATATCACACTTCCGGGCAAGGTCAGCCGCACTTGCAGCCGCGCTGGCCCCTTGGGCGACCAAAGCGGCTACGGCGGCCGGATTGCGGTCAAGCACCACCAGGTTGTGCCCCTTGGTCAGATGGGACGACAAGGCCCCGCCCATGGCCCCAAGGCCAAGATATCCGATCTTCGTCATAGCAGGTCCTTGTCGATTACCCGACGCTTGCGGCGTCAATGCCCTTCCATCAGGCTCGGATTGTAGCGGCCCTTGCGCATGCGGTAGATCGTGACACGCTTGAAGATACCGGCTTTGTAAAACGTCTCGTTGTAGATGTAGCGTTCGGCTTCGGCTCGGTCGGCCACGTTCATCACGAAAAGGCTGCCATGTGCGATGGCGGCGTCATCCGATTGCAGCGGGCCCGAAAAGAAGATCTTGTCGCCCCAGGATTCCAGATAGGCGCGATGTTCGGCCAAGTGCGTGGCGCGCAACTCATGCGTGTTGTCAGCGTCCTCGCAGTAAACAGAGTAGAGCATTGGTGTGTCCTTTGTTGAGGGGGGCTGCGCTTACATGCGGTCCGAACGGCCGCCGTCGACATGCAGCGTGTGACCGGTCACATAGCTGGATTCGTCGGAGGCAAAGAACAGGATGGTGTTGGCCAGTTCTTCCAGCGTCCCGATACGTCCCAGCACGACGGTTTTCTTGCGGTAATCCAGATGCTCTTGCACCTGCTCCGGCGTGCGGGTGGACGACGAAATTCCCGTCAGGAAGGTGCCAGGCGCCACGCAATTCACGGTAATACCATCTGGGCCCAATTCGCGGGCCAGCGTTTTGGTCAGCATGTTGACGCCGGCCTTGGCTGCCGCATAGGCCGAACTGCCACCGGGCGAACCCGCCGTACCATGCGGCGCGGCGCCGGTGCCGAGGGCGGAGGAAATGTTCACGATCCGGCCGTATTTTTGCGCGCGCATCTGCGGTGCCACCGATTGGGCGCAAAAGAACACACCCTTCAGGTCGACATTCAGAACGGCATTCCAATCCTCGCTGGTCGCCTCGGCAAAGGGCCTGTACCGCGAGATGCCGGCATTGTTCACCAGAATGTCTATCCGTCCCAGCTGACGCACAACTTCAGCCGCCATGACCTGGGTCTGTTCGCGGTCCGAAACGTCGCAAACCTGGCCGATGGCGCGGTAACCTTTGGCGGTCAGATCGGCTAAGGCGCGTTCGATATTGGCGGGGTTCATGTCGGCAATCACCAGGATTGCGCCTTCCTGCCCGAACCTGTCCGCTGCAGCCTTGCCGATGCCGGAGGCGCCGCCGGTGATGATGGCAACCTTGTCCTTGAGTCTCATGTCCTGTCCCTCAATTTCTGACGGCAGTCGGGCCGTTCCGTAGCGCAACCAGTGTGTCATAGACCGCCTGGTCAACCTCGATCATGCCAAGTGCCTGGGATTTGGCACGTTTGGCCAAAGAGCTTCGGCCCGGCACCCGGACTGCGGCCGTTCCGGGCGCAGGCCGCGAGCCTTCAATGTGGGTAACCAACTTGCTCACCTCTTGCCGGAAATCGGCCGCGGCCCCCAGAAGGCTCGGGTCGATCACAAGGAAGAAGAAGCCACTGTCGGTGACTTCTTCGGCCACCATCTTGCCACCCGCCATGATGGCCAGAACCTGAACGACGAGCGCGAGCCCGTAGCCGCGATGGCCACCCCAGGGCAGAAAGGCCCCGGTCAGCGCAGCCGTCGGGTCGGTGGTGGGGTTGCCCTCGGCATCGACCGCCGAATCCGGGTCAAGCGGCTGGCCCAGCTTTTGCCGCAAAAGCACATTGCCCCAGGTCGTCATGCCGGTGCCAAAGTCGATGACCAGCGGTTCGGGGTCACAGGGAAAGGCGAATGCCACCGGATTGGTGCCGAAGATCCGATCAATGCCACCGGCCGGCGCGACCCGGGCCTGGGTGCTGGCGGTGTGCAAGGCGATGAAGCCGGCCCGCGCCGCGCGTTCCACATAATAGGCCAACCGCCCGCTGAACCAGGTGTCGCGGATGCCCACGACACCGACCCCAGACTTGCGCGCCAGTTCAATCGCCTTGTCGATCCCGATGAGCGAGGTGACGTAGCCATTGTTGCCACCCCCTTCAACCACGGCGGAATTGGCGCTTTTTTCGGTGACGGTGATCGGATTCCCCGCAGGGTGGTCAGTCAAATGCTGCACCAGTGCCATGACCCGGGGCAGCCCCGCAAAGGCATGGCCCGCACCGGCAGCATCCACCAGATGGTCGGCAACAATACCGGCATGATCCAGCGGCATCCCGTGGCTTTTCAGCACATCAATCGCCAGTTGGCGCGCATCGGCAAAACTCAGCAGCATCCCGAACCTCCCTCGTTCGTCCCCTGCCTAACCCGAAACATGGCCCGGCGGGTATCATCACAGAATGGCAACAATCTTTGCGTTCGGCGATCAAATCACCGCGCTGGCTGCGCCGACATCGACGGTCAGCGTGAACACCGCCGCCTTTCGTTTTCCCGGCGCAATATCTTCGACCGGGCCACAAAACACCGTGCAGAACAGGGTGTGGCCATCGGGGCCGCCGATGGCGCAAGACACCCCGCGCCCGTCAAAGACGATGCGGTCGGTGATTTCGCCGCCATCCAGCACACGCAGAAACTCGCCCGTGTTGAAACACGCCACCCAGACCGCACCTTCGGCATCGGCACAGATACCGTCGGGAAACCGATCTCCCAGATCGGCAAAGACGCGCCTGTTGCTCAGCGCGCCATCAGCGCTGCGGTCAAAGGCGATGAGGTTGCCTTCCCAAGTCTCGGCCACCACCAGGGTTCGGCCTTGATCGAGGATCGCCATGCCATTGGGGAAATCGACTTCGCTTGCGGCTGTGCTGATCGTGCCATCCGGGTCCACGCGGTGAATGCAGGAGGTCTTGCGTGGCTCTCCGGCGTCATAGTCATAGCCAAAGTTTCCGACGTAGATCCGCCCCTCCGCGTCGACCGTGAAATCATTCACATCGCAGGCGGCATGGCTGGAAAGGTCCGCATAAAGGACAAGTTCCGATCCAATGATCTTGCACAGGCGCCGGTTCTTGGAGGACACCACGATCGGAGTGCCATCCGGCAGAAATCCAAGGCCAGAGGGGCGATGCGGCACCTCGCAGACCACCTCTCGCGAGCCATCCAGTCCAAGGCGATAGACCTTGTGGTCGAACACGTCCGAAACCCACAGCTTGTCACCATGCCATTTAGGGGCTTCCAGAAACCGGAAATCGTCAATCAGCCTTTGGGCTTTATGTTCTCGCATTTCCCCCCCTTGCCCCTGCCGGGGTCGTATGTCGGGCGCGGGCCTTGCACGCGCCCGGTAGGCTTACATGCCGCCATCAACCTGAATGTTCTGGCCGGTGATCATGTCTGATTGCGAGGTCGAAAGAAAAACCGCCAGATTGGCGATGTCCACCGTCTCGATCCGGCGCTTCATGCTTTGGTTGGTCAGAACCCATTGATGGTATTCTTCGCGTTTGTCGCCACGGTCGCGGAACTCGGCCTCCGAGACCACCGCACCGGGCGAGATGCCGTTGACGTTGATCAGCCATTCGCCCAACTCGCGCGCCATGCCCTTGATCAGGCCATACATCGCACCTTTTGAGGCGATATAGGGCACATAGCCTGCCCAACGCCCGGTCAGGGTGAGCGAGGTGATGTTGACGATCTTGCCGTACTTCTTGGCCTTCATGTGCTTGGCGCAGATGCGCGACAGCAGGAAGACCGCGGTGGAGTTCACCCGGATCTGGTCTTCATATTCCTGCAGGGTGAATTCGTCATGCTGCTTGAAGATCACCAAAGCGGCGTTGTTGACCAGAACGTCGATGCCGCCGACCTCCTCGGCCAAAGCGGTGGCTGTGGTCTCAAGCTCGACCAGATTGCCCAGATCGCAGCCGACATAGCGGATACCCTTGGCGATGGCATCCAACGTTTCTTGTGCGCCGGGCATGTCGGGCCGGTCCATCGCGATGACGGTCGCGCCTTCCTCGGCATAGCGCGCGACCAGCGCCCGCCCGATCGAGCCGAGGGCCCCGGTGATCAGGACGTTCTTCCCCACAAGTTGAGCCATTTGTTTCCCTTTCCTTCGGTCGAAGGCTTTGTGCCATCATATGGCGTTATCGTGTGGTCTGGATTGTGCATTGCCACATGCGGGCAGACGCGCCTAGCGACGCTGTCAGTCCGAACCTCCACCCTTATCAACGGACATTATAAGGGGAGGTAACCGACCCCGATAGGCAGCGCGCCGTAAAGGACTTTCACTCGCGGCGCAAAAGGCCGCGCCCCGACGAGCTACCGTTGCCTCAAGGCGTTGGCGATGACCGTAAAGACCGGTGAGTTTTGGCGACGGCTGGGATAGAACAGGAAATATCCGGGGAACCAAGGACACCAGTCATCCAGGATTTGCGCCAAGCGACCCTCTGCGATGTGATCCTTGACGATATCCTCGGGCAGATAAGCAATGCCATGGCCGGACAAGGCAGCATCAAGCACGGGCTGCGAGGAATTGAAGGTCAGTTGCCCCTCGACTCGGACCCGCAATTCTTGACCGTCGCGGCTGAACTCCCAGACCGAAAGCCCGCTGGAGGTCGAGTGGCGTACGTTGATGCAGTTGTGTCCCAGCAATTCATGCGGATTGGTTGGGGCAGGGCGCTCCTGGAAATAGTCGGGGCTGGCCACCAGAACCAATCGCCAATCCGGGCTGACCCGCAAGGCCACCATATCTTTTTCAAGGCTTTCACCAAGGCGAATGCCGGCGTCAAAGCCCTCTTCGACGATGTTGCGCAGAGAGTTGTCGGCGTTCAGTTCGATCTTGATGTCCGGATATTGCTTCAAAACCGCGCGCAGTTTCGGCCAGACGACCGTGGTCAGGGCATGATCGGACAATGTGATGCGCAAACTGCCGGAAGGCGTGTCCTTGGCAGCCATCAAGGCGGCAATATCGGCATCAATCGCCTCGATGCGCGGGGCCAGCGCTTCGGCCAGCCTTGCACCTTCAGGGGTCAGGGCCATGCTGCGCGTGGTGCGGGCGACCAGACGAAGGCCCATGCGCGTCTCCAGCCGTTTGATCGTATGGCTCAGTGTCGATTGAGCCACGCCAAGCTTGGCGGCCGCACGCGTGAAGCTTTTCTCGCGGGCCAGCGCAAGGAACCACAGGAAATCATCGAAGTCGGGTTTGGGCATCGGGCCTCCTTTCACTCTATTTATGCCCAAAACCGATAAGATCAAGCAAATTACATGGGCTAATCCGCTAGACCGGTCGATGTTATGTGTGTCCTGCATCAAGGAGGGGTGCGCTCGCATTTTCAACCATGGGACCAACATGCACGCAACAGATCAGCAAAGCCTTGACGCCACGACCGTAACGTGGAGCGCCGTCTATGCGGTGGCCTTCAGCGCCGCAGTCATCGTAGGGTGCGAGTTTTTGCCCGTCAGCCTCCTCAGCCCCATCGCGCACGACTTTGCCGTCAGTGAAGGACGCGCGGGGCAGATCATCTCTGTCTCAGGTATCTTTGCCATTCTGACCAGCCTGTCGGCTTCCCGGCTGACGAGGGCGGTGGATCGCAAGACGGTCATGCTGGGCTTTGCTGTCAGCTTGCTCTTGTCCAACCTGATCGTGGCCACGGCCACGAACTTTCCGGTGCTCATGCTGGGGCGGGTCCTTCTTGGCATATCAGTGGGCGGTTTCTGGTCGTTCTCGACTGCCGTCACGATGCGCTTGCTGCCGCAGCGTGAGGTGTCGCGCGGGTTGGCCTTGATTGGCAGCGCGGTGGCGGTGTCCACCACCGTCTCTGCACCACTGGCCAGTAGTCTGGGCGATATCCTCGGTTGGCGCGGCACGTTCTTGCTGACAGTGCCTGTCGCGGGTCTCTCCCTCGGATGGCTTTGGATCAGCCTGCCGAAACTGCCACCGAACAGAAAGGGCATCAAAGTCAGTTCGCTGCGCCTGCTGCGGAACCGTCAGGTGGCCCTTGCCACGACTGCGGCTCTGCTGCTGTTCATGGGGCAATTCGTGATCTTTACCTATATCCGTCCCCTATTGGAAACGACCGCAGGGTTCTCGGTGCCTGCGATGTCCAGCGTCTTGTTGGCCATGGGGCTGTTCGGCGTTGTCGGGTCGTGGTGGGGCGGGCTTGAGCTGCGCAAAAGCCTGTTCCGACCGCTGATCCTGCTGCCAGCCCTGCTGTCCGTGGTGGGATTGGGCCTTGTCTTTCTGGGGACCTCCCAGCCGGCCGTCATTGGCCTGTTTATCACCTGGGGTTTTCTGAGCTCTGCCGCCAACATCGGCTGGGGCATGTGGTTGTCGCATGCCTTGCCGGGCGCGGCAGAGGCCGGCGGAGGGCTGCAAGTCGCGGCCATTCAATTGGCCATCGCCTGTGGGGCGCTCGTCGGCGGTCTGGTTCTGGACATCGCGGGATGGCAGGCTTCCATCGCGGTTGGCGTGGTGGTCTTGATCGGCGCTGCCCTCGCGGCGGCCGCAACAGCGGCTGATTTTACCGGAGCCGAGCAATGACCGTGACCCAGAGATCCGCTTTGCCTTCGCGCCCCTGATGACGCGCGGCAGCCTCCCGCTCCGCGTCTCGTCATTCGCCGCATCAAGCGGACAAGCCAAGGACATTCGGCGCGATGCCCGTCTGGAAGGAAAGGGTGACAGCCGCTGACAAGGGCGCCTGAACTCGAGATTTGGAAATCGAAAAGGAGTACAACCATGTATGCAACCGTTCTGCACGGCCCGGGCGATGTTCGTTATGAACAGATCGCCGAGCCTAAAATCCTGAAACCGACCGACGCCATAATCAAGCTGTCTGCAACCTGCATTTGCGGTTCCGATCTTTGGCCCTATCGCGGCCTGCAAGCTATGGAAGGCCCCATGAACATGGGGCACGAATACTGCGGTGTCGTCGTGGAGGTAGGCAGCGCTGTCCGCACTGTGAAGCCGGGTCAATTCGTCGTTGGCTCTTTCTGCATTTCGGACAACACCTGCCCGCATTGCAAGCACGGCTTCCAATCCTCTTGCGAGCAGCGTGAGTTCATGTCGGGCGCGCAGGCCTCTTATGCCCGCGTGCCTTTGGCCGATGGTACGCTGGTCGCCACCGCCGAACTGCCGTCCGAGGATCTGATCCCCAGCCTTCTGGCCGTGTCCGACGTGCTGGGCACCGGTTGGTACGCCGCCGACGCGGCCCGGGTTCAGCCGGGGTCAACCGTGGTCGTCGTCGGAGACGGAGCGGTTGGCTTGATGGGCGTGCTGGCGGCCAAACAGATGGGGGCGGCGCGTATCATCGCGATGAGCCGGCACAAGACCCGTCAAGATCTGGCGTTGGAATATGGCGCCACGGACATTGTTTCCGAGCGGGGCGACGCGGGCGTGGCCCGCATCAAGGAACTGACCAAGCGCATCGGAGCGGACGCGGTACTGGAATGCGTGGGCACCCAGGAATCCATGACTCAGGCCATTCAGGTGGCGCGCCCCGGTTCGATGATCGGCTATGTCGGCGTGCCGCATGGGGTGGAATTTGACGGGCAAACGCTGTTCTTCTCGCAAACCGGGATGATGGGCGGTCCCGCCCCGGTACGCCGTTTCATGCCCCATCTGCTGGATCTGGTTCTCAGCCGGAAGATCAACCCGGGCAAAGTCTTTGATCAGCAAATTGCTCTGGCCGACGTGGCCGAAGGCTACCGCGCCATGGACGAGCGCCGCGCGATCAAGACCCTTCTGATGGTCTGATTGCGATTGAACTTCATGCGGCCGGGAAGCGCTGTACGCCTCCTGGCCCCCCACATGTCTCCTCTTCCAAGGTAGGATCGCACGTAAAAGATCGCGCAAACTGGTGCCAGTTTCCCAAGAGAGTCAGATCGTCTTCACTGCCGCAGGCACCATGTCGGTGCAAGTGATGAACCCGAATGCAAATGCAGCGCAGACACTCTATACTGTCAATGGTTGCGAGGCGACCTATGGCACCATCGTGATTGACGAGACCAAGAGGACTTTCCGCTTGACCGTTGAATCCTCACTGGTGCTTGACCTGATCGGCCAGAAGCTGGAGCGCGCCTGCGAGCTGTCAGACAAGCAACTGGGTCTGAACCCCGCCAACCCCCAAGGAAATCTGGCGGGTGGTTTACCAACGCATCTGAGGTCGGCTGTTGGCGGAATGAGTGTTCCTGCCTTTGCCGAGCGTTTACGCGGCGCAGAGGGGCGTTTCAGAGATCCGCTCACATAGCGCCAGAAACTGCCTTTGTAACATGGGGTTCTGCGTTGCGGGATCGGGTCGAGCCATGCGGCGATGGTGAAAGTATTCCCCAGTCGCCGTGGAACCGCCTTCGGCAAGCCAGCTTTGCGTCTCGCAGCCCAGCTGCAGATCATCGGGCGCCGAGACGCCACCCATCCTTGTTGGCACCCAACCGGGATCCACGGCGTTTGCATGGACGTTTGGCCACCAGCGCGCCACAGCAAAAGCCAGGAGAGTGACTAGGAACTTTGACTGGGAATAGTCGCAGCTCAGGAGCGAAGGGCCATCTTTCCAGAGTTTGTCCATCTCCATCGCGTCTGGGGCGAAATGCATGCTTGAGCTGAGATAGACCAGCCGCGCGGGCCGCGTGATCCGCGCTGTCAGCACGTAAGGTGCCAGCGCGTTCACTGCAAAGACCAAAGGCAGCCCATCGCAGGTCAGACGTGCCGCCCCCTGCTCGCCCACGCCGGCGTTGTGGATGACAGCATCGAATGGTCCGCAGGCATTGGCGCCTTCGGCAACCTGATGCATGCCTGCAAGGGTTTCAAGATCGCCGATGACAATGTCGGCTACCTTCGGCTCTGCTTGGCGGATGTCAGCGGCGCGGGCGGCGCTGCGGGCGTGGAGCACGACCTGATGGCCGCGCGCCAGCAGGTATTTGCTCGACAATAGACCCAGACCCGCAGATGACCCGGTGACGAAGATCCGCGCCATGGGTCAGACCGGCAGGGCACGGCGCGGCAGGGCGTCCCGCCGGATCATGTCGCCGCCCTTGACGCCAATCATGATGGTCGGTGCGTTGGTGTTCCCCGAGGTCAGGCGCGGCATCACCGAAGCGTCCACCACCCGCAACCTTTCTACCCCGCGCACGCGCAGCCGTTCATCCACTACAGCCATCGCATCCTTGCCCATCTTGGCCGTGCCGCCCTGATGGTGGGCCGAGTTTCCGGTTTCGATCATGAAGCGCAGGATGTCGTCGTCCGTTTTCACCCTGGGCCCCGGCACCTCTTCGGCCACCACGCGGGCGGCAATCGGCTTGGTCGACATGATCTGGCGGATTTGCTTGATGCCGCTTATCATGGCGCCGATGTCGTAGGAGTCGGTCAGGAAATGCGGTGCGCTGACCGCCTTGTCGGCTATATTCGCCGACCGCAGCGTCACCGAGCCCATGGTCCGCGGCCGCAGCTGGTAGACCGAAACCCCCATGCCCGGCTGTTTTTCCACGGCAACGGTGCCATTCGGAAAGTATTCGAAGGTCATCGGACGAAAGCTGATTTGCAGGTCGGCGCGCTCCTCGTCGGGGCTGCTTTTCACAAAGGCCGCAACCTGAGACGAACCCAGCGCCAGATAGCCGCGATGGGTCATCAGATATTTGAAGCCTTCCCAATACTTCCGCAGCCCGGCGATATTTGCGTTATAAGAGCTGTCGGCAGTCGCGCGCCAACCGGTGTGGATGTAAAAATGGTCTTGCAGATTTTGACCCACCCCGGGGCTTTCGTGAACCATGGCGATGCCATGCCGTTGCAACTCGGCCCCCGGTCCGACGCCCGAGACCATCAAAAGCTGCGGCGTGTTGATCGCCCCACCAGACAGGATCACTTCGCGCGCGGCCAGGATCTTCTCCAGCCCGCCCTGACGCAGGACCTCGACGCCGGTGGCGACGCGGCCCTCGAAAAGCACGCGCTGCACATGGGCACCGGTCATGACGGTCAGGTTTGGCCGGTTCAAGACCGGCTTGATGAAGGCGACATAGGCCGACTGCCGCCGGCCGTTCTTGATGGTGTGCTGCATGAAGCCCACCCCATCATGCCGGGCGCCATTCATATCCGCGAGCCGCAGACTGCCGAGGCTGGCGGCCGCTTCGATGAAATCGTAGCTGCTTTGGGATTTCACCACCGGATCGCTGACCCCCAGAGGCCCCGCATCCCCGCGCCAGGCGTCGCCGCCACGCTCAAAGTTTTCCATCGACTTGAAGTAGGGCAGCACGTCGTCATAGCCCCAGCCCGGATTGCCCAGATCACGCCAATCGTCAAAATCGCCCTGATGACCTCGGATGAAGACCATACCGTTGATGGCGCTGGACCCACCCAGAGTCTTGCCGCGCGGCCAGTACATCTGGCGCCCCTTCAGCGCAGGCATTGGCTCGGTGTGATAGTTCCAGTTGAGGGTCTTGTGGAAATAGAGTTTGGCCATGCCGGCAGGCGTGTTGATCCAGAATCGGTTGGCATGGGGCCCGGCCTCCAGCAGCAAGACTTTGATCTTGGGGTCCTCTGACAAGGCCCGCGCGACCGGGCACCCAGCAGAACCAGCACCAACGATGATATAGTCGTAGATTTCCATTTCAGGCCTTTCATTGCCAGACGCGCGGGCTCGGTCTTGCGGATGGATCTTGCACCGTCAGCCCATCAATCACCTGCGTCGCAGCATGCCATTCTAGCCGCACGCCATCCGGAGGCACGGCAAAACCAATCCGCTTTGCCAGCCGCTATTAGAGAATGTAATACCCTGACCTCACCGCCCGGGTGCCAAAATCGGACGAGCGCCGTGCAAAGCTGCCTTGCGCCTGATGCAAAAATCTTGGGCGCCGGAGGTCATCTTGCATCGGCAAATCCATGACGGGTCGGCCTCTGCGCGCGCAAAGCCGACGATTCCGGCCAGCATGGCGGACTCAGACCAGGCGATCCCTTCGACAAAACTCCAGACCGGCTGCCTCTACCGCGTCCACCAGATGTCGGCTGATTTCGTCGACCTTGTAGCCCTCGCGGAAGAAGACGGCGATGTTGCGATCCAGCTGGGCATCCTCGATGGGCAGGCTGATCAGCTTGCCCTCGGCCTGTTCCATGCGCACGGCGTGGGCGGGCAACATGGCCAGATGATCGCTGCCCGCCACCAACGATTTCATGATGGCAACCGAGCCGCAGACGGTGACTTGCGTTGGCGCCGCAACTTGGGCGGCCCTCAAGGCGGCCTCCAGAACGGTATGGGGGCGACGGGCGGTCGGATATATCCACGGGTAGGCTGCGATGGCGTTCCAGTCGATCCCCGCCTGATGTGACAACGGGTGATCAGGCCGGGCAATCACACAAAGCCGGTCGCGGAACAACACGCGTTGCCGAAGACCCTCTTCCAAATCATAGCATTCAGTGAAGCCAAAGACGAAATCGAACTCACGGCGCAAAAGACCCAGAAGCAAGTCGATCTGGGCATTCTCGGCCACTTCGATCCCACGGTCCTGATGCGCTTCGCGCCAACGGCCAAGGGCGGCGGGCAGGACAGAGCTTGCAAGACTGGGCAAGCTGCCAATCCGCAAGGGACCGGCTTCGGGGGCCCGGTGCAGGGCCATGGCACGCAGCGTTTGATTGATCTCGTCCCGGATCAGCCGAGCATGAGAGTAAAGCACCGTGCCCATCTCTGTCGGAATGGCGCCTTTCGGGCCGCGCTCCAGCAGTTGCTGGCCCAGTTCCGTCTCCAGCCGCACCATCGAGGTCGACAGGGCAGGCTGCGAAAGCTTCAGCACCTTTGCCGCGCTTTTGAAGCTGCCATGCTCGATGATCGTGGCGAAATAGACCAGCTTGCGGGCATCAAGTGTCGGAGTCTTCGACGCCATTCCTCTCTCCGAAACAGGGTACCCCCGGGGTCAAAAGCCGATCGAGCTCACAGTCGCTCAGGGCTTGACCTGTCGCAAGGGGCTTGTACGGGCAAAGCCGACGCGGCACGCGCGGCTGGGTTCCAGAGATTTGTCCCTGATCGGCCTCGGACCACATCGGCAAGCGATTTTCGACAGGGATATAAATCGAAGCTCTATCCCTCAGGACGGACCGTGACTGTGCGTTTGCGGACTCTTTTATTAATCAATAGTCTATTTATTAGCGAACAGGCTGCCGTAACGAAAACGACACAAGCGGGTGCACAGGCGTGCGTCTGGTCGGTGCCGGATGCGGCCTACGTTGGGAGGACCAGATGCTAAATATCTTGACCAGATCCTTCGGGGATCTGCAGCAGGCCGTCATTCCGCAACATGCGGAACCGGTTTCGGTATGTCTGATATTGGGTGTCCTGGCCTCACGAACTGGCGAGGAGGGCTGATGACGACGAAGGATTATGGACATTGGATCAACGGTTCGGAAGTGGCTGCCGCGAGCGGTGACTGGATCGAGACGTTTGACCCCTATCGCGGCACGGTTTGGGCGCGGGTGGCGCGCGGTACTGCGGCGGATGCGGACAAGGCGGTGGTTGCGGCCAAGGCAGCAATGACTTCGGGCCCCTGGGCCAGCATGTCGGCCACGGCGCGCGGTAAGATCCTGCGGCGGATCGGTGATGCAGCCATAAGCCAGATGGACCGCCTGGCGGAGATCGAGGTGCGCGACAATGGCAAGCTTCTGGGAGACATCAGGGCCGGATTGAACTTCAAGGCCGACATCTGGACCTATTATGCCGGGCTGGCCGACAAGATCGAAGGCACGGTCATGCCGGTTGAAAAGCCCGACATGCTGGCCATGACCTTCCGCGAGCCGGTGGGCGTGGTCACGGCGATCACGGCCTGGAACTCGCCTTTGCATTTCTTCGCCCTGAAATGCGCTCCGGCTTTGGCGGCGGGATGTGCGGTGGTGCTGAAACCTTCGGAGTTCTCATCTGTCAGCTCGCTGGAATTCGTCCGCATCGCCGAAGAGGCTGGGCTGCCCCCGGGCGTGCTGAACGTCGTCACCGGCTTTGGCGCCGAGGTGGGTGCGGCTTTGGTCGGGCATCCTGATGTGGCGATGATCACCTTTACCGGCTCTGACGCTACTGGCGCGCGGATCTATGAACAGGCGGCGCGCGGCATGAAGCGGGTCGCGATGGAACTGGGCGGCAAGTCTCCCAATATCATCTTTGAAGACGCAAATCTGGATACGGCCGCGCATGGCGCGATCGCCGGCATCTTTGGGGCGACGGGCCAGATGTGCACGGCGGGCTCGCGGCTTCTGGTGCAGAATTCGGTGAAAGAGCAGGTTACGCAAAAGCTTCTGGACATTGCCCGCACGATCAAGATGGGCGATCCGATGGACCCGCAGACCCAGATGGGTCCAATCTCGAACAAG
The DNA here is from genome assembly GCF_056406375.1 of Rhodobacter sp. P1_C2. Classification (NCBI taxonomy): domain Bacteria; kingdom Pseudomonadati; phylum Pseudomonadota; class Alphaproteobacteria; order Rhodobacterales; genus Rhodobacter; species Rhodobacter sp. P1_C2. The sequence goes on along the minus strand of NZ_JBFUAG010000014.1, from coordinate 107,529 downwards.
CCGCAATATGACAAGGTCATCCAATACATCGATGTGGCCCACCAGGACGGCGCGCTGCTGCTTCTGGGCGGCAAGCCGGCCCAAGGCCCCGATCTGCTGGGCGGTCAATTCGTCGAGCCGACGATCTTTACTGATGTGCGCAACAACATGCGCATTGCCCAGGAGGAAGTCTTCGGCCCGATCCTGTCGATCATCGGGTTCGAAGATGAAGCTGAAGCAATCCGAATTGCCAATGACATCAGTTTCGGCCTCGCGGCTGGGGTCTGGACCAAGGACATCGGCCGGATGATCCGCATGTGCAAGGCGATCGAAACGGGCATGGTCTGGGGCAACACCTACCGCACCTACAGCTTCATGGTGCCCTTGGGCGGTCGCAAACGCTCCGGTCTGGGACGCGAGTCGGGCATCGAGTCCCTGCATGAGTTCCTCGAAACCAAGTCGATCATGATCTCAACCGCGGACATCACACCGGGTTTCACACCCAGGTAAAACAAGATGGCGGGCTGGTCTGGGAGGGCCGCCCGAATATTACAGATTTCTTGGGGGGAGCTGGGATTGGGAGAAACGGATAGGACAGGTGCGGTGCTTGTATCGGCGCGCGGGCTGTCAAAGAGCTTCGCCGCCAACAAGGTGCTGAAAGAGGTCAGCCTGGAGATCCGGGCTGGAGAGATCCTCGTGCTCCTGGGGCCGAACGGCGCGGGAAAGTCGACCTTTCTGAACATCATCGGCGGCACCTTGCCGCCGACCGAGGGGGCCTTGACCGTGGCCGGGCAAGAGGTGGATTTCGCCTCATACAGCGGTGGCGTGGCGCGTGGCCTTGGCATCCAGCGCGTGTTTCAGGAATTGTCGACCTTTTCCAATCTGACGGTGGCCGAAAATCTGGCCCTGACCTCGACCGAGGGGCAGGCGCTGGGGCGCAAGGACCTGATCTTGCAGGCCCGCACCCGGATGCAGGCCTTTCCGCGCAACCGGATTTCGGTGACCGAAGAGGTTTCCGAGCTTTCCGTCGCGGAGCGCCAGATGGTCGAGATCGCGCGCGCCATGACCGAACCTGGGACGCGGCTGGTCATCCTGGACGAGCCGACCTCGGCGCTTTCGGTGGAAGAGGCGGACCAGCTGGCTGAACTGGTGAACGCCAAGGCGGCCGAGGGTGTGGCGATCATCTATGTCACCCACAAGCTGGAAGAAGCCCTGCGCCTGGCCCACCGCGTCGTAGTTCTGCGCGATGGGCGGCTGCATTGGGACGGCGACGGACGCGGCCTGACGCATGACCATCTGCTGACCCTGCTGGGCGCCGCCCCAGAGGTGCCGCGTCCTCAGAGCCCGGCTGCATCTGATCCTGCCACCCGGCCTTTGTTGGCGGTCAACGGGCTGGAGACCGACCGACTGCACCACATCCGCATCCGGGTGGGTGCTGGCGAAATCGTCGGCATTGCTGGGTTGGAGGGCGCCGGTCAGCGCGATTTGTTGCAAGCGATTTTTGACGCACGCGGCCACAAGTCAGGTGCCATCCAATCGCTGACCGACATCGCCTATGTCAGCGGCGACCGCAAACGCGAGGGGCTTTTGCCTCTGTGGAGTGTTGAGGACAATGTGGCTATCACCGCAGCCTCGCGCTTTTCGCGCTTTGGCTTTGTGCGATTTCCCGCGCTGAAGACCGCCGTTCATGGCTGGCTGGATGAACTGGGTCTGCGCCACCGGGCGCAGTCCGATATCACAGCCTTGTCGGGCGGCAACCAGCAACGCGCTTTGCTCGGTCGGGCTCTGGCCAGTGAGGCCCCTCTGTTGTTGCTCGATGACCCGACCCGGGGCGTCGATGTCAGTGCCAAGGGTGCGATCTATGAGATTCTGGGCCAGCTGAAAGACAAGGGGCGCGGGGCAATTCTGTATTCCACCGAAGTCGGTGAATTCCGCGAATGCGACCGGGTCTATGTCATGGCGCGCGGCCATGTCGTGGCCGAGTTCAGCGGTGCCGAGGCCACCGAAGAGCGTATCGTGAAGGCTTCATTTCTGCATCCTGGCGGAGAGGGCCCCCGTTCGACGGCCGGCGACAGCAACAACCGCGACAGTGAAGCAGGCCTGCGCCGCCTGATGGGATGGCGGGCGCTGCCGGCGGCAGCCTTGCTAATGGGCATGTTCCTGCTCGCCTATGGCCTGCAACCCCGGGTTCTATCGCCCTTCGGGCTGGAGCTTTTGCTGCAGGCCTCGGTGCCTTTGGCCTTGGCGGTGATGGCGCAGATGCTGTTTGTCCTGGGCGGTGACATTGACCTTGGACTTGGCTTTAGCGTGGGTCTGGCAAACATCATCGCCGCGACATGGCTGGTCAGCGACCCGGTATTGGGCGTCCTGGGTCTGGCGGCGCTGGTTCTGGGCTATGTGCTGATGGCGGTAATCGTCGAGATGCTTGGTGTGTCTTCAGTGGTGGCCACGCTGGGCGCGTCCTTCGTCTGGCTGGGCCTCGGGCTGATGATCCGCGAGACACCCGGCGGCTCCTCACCGGAAGGACTGGCACATTTCACCAAAATGAAGCTTTGGCCGCTGCCCTTTGCCTTCTACCTGCTGATCGCTGTCGCGCTCGTCGGGCTGTGGCTGACCCGCAGCTGGAGCTACAGCATCCGGCTTCGTGCGTTCGGCCATAACCGCAAGATCTATCAGGCGCTTGGCTATTCGGCGCTCATGGGACGGATCACACTCTATGCGCTGGCCGGAGGCTTTGCCGTTCTGTCAGGTCTGTGGATCACCGGATCAACCGGATCGGGCAATATCAACGTGGCGGCCAGCTTTACGTTGTCGTCGGTCACGGCGGTGATTGTCGGCGGGGCGAGTTTTGCCGGGGGCCTGGTCTCGCCTCTGGGCGCGGTCATGGCCGTCGTCGGCATCTCGCTCATTACCACCAACCTGGGCCTGCTGGGCGTCAGTTCGGAATATTCGACCGCTCTGGGTGGCGTTGTTCTGATCCTGGCCCTCAGCTTCCGCTCTCTCACAGGGACGCGCGCGCTATGAGCAATACGTCTTTCACGCCCGAGCCGCCAAAATCCTTCCTGCAAAGCGCAAGCCGCCTGTCCTGGATGGGGGCCCTTGCGGCGTCAGCAGCGCTTTGGCTGTTGGCGGGTGCTGTGACGGGTACGCTGTCCTTCTCCTTCATTCTGGCAAATGCGACCATCGCCGCGTTTCTGGCGCTGGCCGGTGCAGCGCAGATGACGGTGATCGCCAGTGGCCCCGGCAATTTTGACCTGTCCTTGCCCTATATCGTGACCTTCTCGGCCTATGTTGTTTCGGGCGGGTTGTTGGGGCAGGGCCATGTTGCGGCCTCACTGGCCCTTGCCTTGGCGATTGGCGCTTTGGTTGGCGCCATCAATGCGCTGCTGATCGTGCGGCTGCGAATCCCGTCGATCGTGGCTACTCTGGCCTCGGGTTACATCCTTTACAGCTTTATCGTGGCCATTCAGAACCGTGGCTTTGGCAGGGTCGGCGGGGTCTTCGAGGACCTGCTGCGCGGGCGCATTGCCGAGGTATCGGGCGCCCTGATTGCCGCAATGCTGACCTTGGCCCTGCTGGCCCTGGTGCTGAGGCGGACGGTCTTTGGTCTGCAACTGCATGCGATGGGTCAGAATGGAGAGGCTGCACGATTGGCCGGCGTGCCGCGTGGCTGGCTAACCCTTGGCACTTTTGCCCTTTCGGGACTGTTGTCCGCCTGGCTTGGCGCCCTTTTGGCGACCTATCAGGGCGGCGTCTCGGCTGACCTCGGTCGCATATACCTGCTGGGCTCGGTTGCGGCGGTGGTGGTCGGCGGCACACGGATATCGGGCGGCATCACTTCTGTCATTGGCACCGCCCTTGGCGCTCTGGTGCTGGTCCTGACGCAATCCGACCTTGTGCTGCTGAAGTTCAGCGTCGGCGCGCAATACGTGATTCAAGGGCTGATCGTGCTGATCACGGTCAGCCTCGTGGCCATCCGGTCACAAACCGGCAGGTAAGCCGCAAAGAAGGCACCTGTCTTAACAATGGAGGAGGAGAGAATGAAAACACTTCATGTCACCCGTCGCGGTCTGTTGGCCAGCACTTTGGCAATCGGCACTTTGCTTGCCGGCGGCCAGGCCTTTGCCGAGGGCAAGATCACGCTCGGATTGGCTCTGCCGTTCCAGGGGAATGGCTGGCAAGCCGGCGTCGTAAGCTCGGTCAACTGGGCCGTCGCAGAAGCCAAAAAATCCGGCAAGGACGTCGAACTCGTGGTCGTTGATGCGGCAGGCGATCCGCAGGCTCAGATCCAGCAGGTCAACAACCTTGTGCTGCAGGGCGTCAACGCCATCCTTCTGGAGCCGCTGTCAGACACCGCGCTGAACGGCGCCATCGACAATGCGGACTTGGCGGGGATTCCGGTCATCACCTTTGGCACGGGCTCGGTGACCAATACCAAGGCCATCGACCTCAATTTTGACTTCAACGAATTGGGCAAGCTCTATGTGGGCTACATCGCCAAGCGAACAGGCGGCAAGGGCAACGCCCTGGTCGTTCGTGGCTTGGCCGGCAACCAGGCGGAGCAGGGCATCCAGAATGGGCTTCTGGCGGCCTTGAAGGACTATCCCGACATCAAGATCGTGTCGGAGGTCTATGGCGACTGGAACCAGTCGGTGGCGCAGCAGAAGATCGCAGGCGTGCTGCCGACCTTGCCGAAGATCGACATCATCTTCAGCCAGGGTGTGGCGGCCTTTGGGGCGGCACAGGCCTTCATGGCGGCGGGAAAGGACGTTCCGCTGCAGGTCTATGGCTTTGACGGCCTGGATCTGAAGATGCTTTTGGGGCTCAACGCCAAGTCCGGCTATGACTCTGTCGCCATCAACACCGATCCGGGCGCCGGCGGTGCTGCGGTCAACGTCGCTCTTGCGAAGTTGAGTGGGGTCGATGTGCCGATGAAGATGATCGCGCCGATCCCGACCATCACGCTGGACCAGATCAGGGCCGACTACTCGAACGTCGCCGACGGTGAGACGATCTGGGTCAAATATGACTACGATTACACCCTGAAGAATATCATCGGCGCCGAGTAAGCCCGCCACGAACCTGGCGCCGGATCGGGCCATCCCCTTCCGGCGCCCATTGAAATCCTCGCTTCCTATTCCCTGCAAGAAAGACCTGACATGCCGCAGATCAAGGATAATAAATTCGTCGTCGTGGGAGGCGCGAGCCTTCTGGGGTCAAATGTTGGCCGCCAATTGTTGGACGGTGGCGCCCGTGAGGTCATGCTGATCGACAACCTCGCACTTGGCACCGCCAATGCCGTCGAGGATCTGGTGACCGATAGCCGCTGCACTTTGGTGCGGGGCGACATGACCCGGATGAACGAGCTTTTTGATCCGTTCAAAGGTGCTGCCGGAGTGTTTTCCGTTGCGGGCTTTCTGGGCGGGCCGATGCTGTCCAACCCCTGGATGGGACTGGATGTGAACATCCGCGGCCTGCAAAACGTCTTGGAAGCCGCGCGGATACAGGGCGTTCAGAAGGTGGTTTTCTCCTCTTCGACCGGGGTTTACGGCAAGATCGTCGCCCCCCCGACCGAGGAGACACCTTTCAACTGGGACGGCCTACCGCCAGCCCTGGTCCTGTATTCCGGTTCAAAAATCATTGGTGAGGGCCTTTGCCGCCTTTATTTGCAACAGCATGGTATTGGCTATGCTGCGCTGCGCTATGGCAATCTTTACGGTGAAAACCAGCACAAACGCGCCATCGACGCGACCCGGGTGGTGAACGCCTGGGAACGCATCCGCGCCGGCCTGCCGCCCGTGATCGAGGGCGACGGCACCCAAGTGTCTGAATTCGTCTATATCGGTGACGTCGCGCGCGCCAACCTGATGTCGATGGAGGCGGAAGCCAACGGCTCTTACAACATCGCCAGCGGTCGCGACACCAGCTTCAATGAAATCATGGATGCGCTCCTCAAGGCCTGCGGATCGGACCTCAGACCAGAATACAACGTGGATAATTCCAAAGTCGCTAACCCGACCGTCAAAAAAATCGGCCTTTCGATCGAAAAGGCCAAACGAGACCTTGGTTGGGAACCCCTCGTCAATATTCAGGAGGGTATGAAGCGCCTCGTCAAATGGCTTGACGAGGAAAAAGCCAAAGATCGGACGTAAAATCCAACCTGAGCAATTCTGAATGCAAGGGCTTTCGCCCTTGCGTTGTTGAAACCAAAAAAGGAGAAATCCATGCCCTTCGCCGTAACTTTCGTCGACGATCCCGACGTTCTGGAAAAGAAAAAAGAGGCCAGGCCAATTCATATCGAATACGTGATGAGCAATGCACATCGCATCATTACCAGTGGTGGATTTTTCCCTGATGATGACGATTTCCCGAATGGCGGTTTGATTCTTCTGGATGTTGCGACCCGCGCCGAAGCCGAGGCCTATATCCGGAATGATCCGTTCTTCAAGATCGGTGTCTTCAGCACATACACAATACGCCGCTGGAAGAAATTCATATTCGACCACAAGCGTGTTCCGACCTGACAGAATTTATACAATCCGAAGGCGGATTTGGGCCTAGAGCTCAATTCCGCCTTCGTAACGCCATCCAAGTCAGTCTAACGGGCCGCCGTTGCAATAAACCGATAGGCTGATCCATCACGGACGATCTTTCCGATGCCCGGAAAGTTAAAGTGATAGCCGATCAAGGTCAGATCCTCAATGGCGGCGCGCTCCATCAACATCTTCCGGGTCCGTACCGCCAGAGCGCTATCGTAATCATAGGCAAAGGGCCATCCCGGATTGGACATCTGCAGGTGTGAAGTATGCGTCACATCCCCCAAAAATATATATCGGTCGCCTCCATAGCCGATGATATAGGAAAAATGGCCGGGTGAGTGGCCGGGCGAGCCGACGGCGATGATGTCAGGCAGGATTTCCTGACCTTCGCTAACAAACGTAATTTTATCCCGATATGGCAGTAAATTACGCCGTGCCCCGCGGATGCAGGTTTCAGTGAATCCTCCCAAGGCCAGTTTCTGCGTGTCCGTCCAATAGTCGAAGTCCACTTTGGACACAAACACCCGCGCCTTTGGGAAGTGCAGCCTACCATCGTCACTGACCATGCCCCAGGCATGATCGCTATGGGCATGGGTCAGCACGACCTCGGTCACTTCCAAAGGATTGATGCCCGCTTGCACCATGCTTTGCAGGAGAATTCCAGACACTTCCCAACCCGAGACTTGATCCGAACCGACCCCGGTGTCGAACAGCACGACATGCCCGTCATAGCGCAAGACCAGACAGTTCTGCTCCATGCTGAAGTGGTCGGCGACAACCCCTGCGCGGTATTTACTTGCGTTCAACTCAGCCATCGAGACCTCTGGAAAGAAGCTGGCAATGGCATGCGGACGCATCCGCCCGTCAGAGACGATAGTCGCTTCCATCTGCCCTATATGAAAGCGGAACCAGCCATTGTCAGGGGTTCTTACCCCAGGATCATCCACTCGGATAGTAGGGATCTTATCATCCATCGCAGTCTCCTTGCTGGCATCGCTCAGGCTAAAGATAGGGGTGTCGCTCCTCGGCTATTTAACATAGCTGATTCTTGGTGGACAGTCATCTGGCACCTTTGATTCCCGCACTGATAGGTCAGCCCCGGCAATGCGCTACCCGATTCGTGCAATTCGACCTTCGAAAGCATGGCCTCTGCTGATACATGACACTCTTGTGTGCAGATGAATTCCCTACAAATGGCGTTTGCACATATCTTGCTATGCTTCCCACCTCTTTTCTCTGCAGTATCTGGAAAGCTGCAGCGAATTCATCATTGGGAAGGAAGGAGAGGACGTATGCAACTTTTTTGGAACTCATGCTTGCCGGAACGGTGGCAGATGTGAAAGTCGGCATGGCTGCACTGGGCTTTGCGTTGATATTTTTCGTGACACGCCAAATGCATTTTGCATTTGGCGCAATCGCTGTTCTGGGAGGGTATCTAACCTATTGGCTCGCATCAGCTTTGGGCTGAAGTGGCCTTGGTTTGATCCTCGGTGCTTTGGGTGCGTTCATAGCAACCGCGCTGATCAGTGTCGCCCTGCACAAGTATCTCTATCTGAAGCTGGGCTTTTGCCTGAACGCCCGATTGGGCGGGCCGAAGGCGCTAAAATATCGTCGCGGCCTTACCTGGATTTGACTTTCTGACGGATCCGAAAGCGCGGAGGGACGCAGCATGACCGGGGTGATTGGGCCCAATGAGGCCGGCATGAGCACGCTTCTGAGCATTCTTTCCGGGTTTGAGCGGCCAATCAGCGGGCAGGTTCTGCTTGGGGGCACCGATCTGACCTTGGTGCCCGGCCACAAGCGGGTTAGCTTTGGAATTACCCGCACCTTTCAGGATGTTGAGATTTTTCCATCGCTGACAGTCCTTGAAAACGTGCTTCTGGCTTTTCCCAATCTAAAGGGCGAAAAGCTTTGGCGACTGTTCCTCATGCTCGGGACCCTGATCGGAAAGGTAACGATCATGGGCGGGTGAGGGCATCACCCGGACCACCATCGCCCAGGCGGTTCGGCGCGGCATCGTTCTAGTTCCCGAAAAGGGCCGTCTGTTTCGCAACTTCACCGTCGAAAAGAACCTGACTCTCGGGACCTTTACGGTGAGCGATGCGGCAGAAGTGCGTAGGCGCATCGCGGAGGCAGTGGAGATCTTCCCCCGAATCGGCCAGCGGATGAAGCAGTTGGCCGGCACCCCAAGCGGTGGCGAACGTCAACCAGCAGCAGCCGCAGCTCGCGGTTCAGGGTCTTCAGAAGCTGGCGAACGTGCATGATGTCAAAGTTGTCCTGGCGAATTCCAGCGCGATCAACCTTGCCCTCAACCCCTTTGCGGTGGAGCGCGAAATCCTGATCTACAACTACAATGCCGTGTCACCCCCTACGCGCGCTTGCGCCTTGGATCATCAACGGGAACCCCTTGGCGGATGTCGATGGCAAGAAACCGGCGGAATATATTGTCAACCAGGGTCATATGACCGTCAGTGTCATCAGCCAGAACAGCGATTTCGGCGACGCGGTATCCGCGGCCTTCATCCGCTTTTACGAAGCGGCTGGCGACAAAACCGTTGCCCATGAGGTGAGCGACGAGCGTGTTTTCGATATGCGGACACAGCTTCTCAAGATCAAGGATGCAGCTCCGCAAGCACTGGTGATCTTCCTGAACATCCCCGAGGGTGGCTATACCGTCGCCCAAGCGCGCGAAATCGGGCTTCAGTCACAGATCTACGCGAACCAGTTCCTGCTGGCGCCAGACAATTTCAAAGTCGAGGGTGACGCGATGAACGGCGCCAAGGGCATTTCCTCCAAATTTGATGTGGAGGCCCCAAACGCTAAACCCTTCGTGACCAAGTTCACCGCCGTCGCTGGACGAGCGCCTCAACCGACCGAAGCCTTTGTCTACGACGGCGCCCGCATGATCGGCGAAGCGATGGCCGCCGTGGGTGAAGACCCGCATGCCATCCGCAAGTATATCCTCGCGGTCAAGGATTGGCCCGGCGCGACCGGAAACGACAACTTCGACAGCGATGGCGTTGCCGATTTGCCGTTCGAGTACTACGAAGTCGTGGATCAAAAGGCCGTCTTTTCCGAATGATGAGCTGACGAAGCATTTCCCCGGGCGACCTGTCCTTGCGCCCGGGGAAGTTGAGTTAGACCGTTTCCAATACGCTGAAAGCTCAGGCTTTTTTGTACGCAAACCTCTGGTGCCAAGTTCGCAGAACGGGCTAAGCCACATTGGATTGACAGCGGCAGCCCAGTCCTGCGAATGGACTACAACTGGGTTGACTGACAGGCGATGGAGTCAATAACGGCGTAACCACGTCTTCCAAACATAATTTGCCGCGTGCCACAGGAGAGATGCTTGGCCAGATCCGTATCGACAAGTGACGAAGATAAATACCGGGCTCCGGCGCTTTCCAAAGGGATCGACATCCTCGAGCTTCTGGCAGGAACGGTCGAGGGTCTGACGCTGGGGGAAATTTCCCGCATGCTGGGGAGGACCAACTCCGAAATATTCCGTATGATCGTTGTCCTTCGGGCGCGGGGCTATGTAGTTCTTGGCGACGACGATCGCTATTTTCTGACAACCAAGATGTTCGAGGTGGCCCACAGACACCCGCCGATCCAAAGGCTGACCGCGATCGCCGGAGGGGCGATGCAGAAGCTTGCCAACCGGGTCAACCAGTCGATTCACCTGTCGATATTACACTCGGGAAAGCTTTTGGTTGTGGCCCAGGTGGACTGTCAGGACAACTTCCTGGCTTCTGTCCGGCTTGGCGCGCAGATTCCGATTTACGACTCCGCGTCGGGCCGCGCTATCGCCGCCTTCTTGGAGCAAGGCGCCCTCTCGCATTTGCTTGCCCTTGCCGGGGAGGAACCGGCCGAAGCCCGTACTAGGTTTCTCGCCGATCTCACCTCGGTACGGACGGCTGGCTATTTCCAGCAGAATTCCCGGACGATCGAGGGTATCGTCGATCTTTCAGCCCCGGTCTTTGACTATACCGGCCGCGTGATTGCGGCCGTAACGACCCCTTATATAAGGCGTATCAGTTCCCCATCGGCCATGCCTGTCACTGAGGCCCGCGATGCACTTGTCGCGACCTGTCGTGACCTTTCAAGTCGGATGGGGGCAGGCGGCTCGGGACAAATCTGAGCCCGTGCTTCACTGAAACGAAATCCTTGGTTCAATGGCAATTGATTGGTGGTCGGTGCTCGACCTGCTAGGATATCTCGACTTACCGCCCCTAGACCCACGGCCAGATGAATGAAACGAGAAGAAATTGCTGACCTGAGCGTCTTTGTCGCCGTGACCGAGGAAGGCAACTTTACCCGCGCCGCGGTGCGTCTTGGTGTGTCGCAATCGGCAGTCAGCCATACAATGCGCCGATTGGAAGAAGCGCTTGGTTTCAAGTTGCTGCACCGGACGTCGCGCAGTGTTTCAGTGACGGATGCCGGTATGAAGCTCCTGTCGACTTTACGCCCAAGTTTTGAAGATATCAGCGCCCGCATCGAAGAGCTGCGCTCTTTCGGGGATACACCCAAAGGACTGTTGCGGATCACCGCTTCGATGACGGCGGCCCGCACCGTGCTTTGGCCTGTGGTCTCGCGGATGGTGCGCGACTATCCTGACGTGCAGGTGGAAATCAACACAGACAGCCGCGTGGCTGATCTGGCGGAACTGCGCTTTGATGCGGCGGTACGGCTGGGAGAGTTGGTTGGACCGGACATGATCGCAGTTCCTGTCGGACCGCCCTTGCAGATGGCCGCTGTCGGATCCCCGGCGTACTTTGCCGAACGGGGTGTGCCGCTTCATCCCCACGATCTTGATGCCCATGATTGCCTGACCATGCGGTTCAGCGCCAGCAGCGAGATATACGATTGGGAGTTCGAAAGTAACGGCCAGGAAATTGTGAAACGGGTCACCGGGCCGTTTATTTTCAATGAAGGGGAACTGCTGGTGGATGCAGCGAAAGCGGGTCATGGCATCGCCTTTGTTACGGAACCGGAGGTCACGCGGGCGATTCAAGAAGGCAGCCTCCGCCAGGTTCTGGTGAATTGGTGTGCTCCCTTCAATGGCTTCAAACTCTGCTATTCCAGCAGGCGTCAGGTCAGTTCAGTGTTGCGCCTTCTGATCGACCGGCTCCGTTATCGCGGCTAGTATGTGCGGCCACTGACAGGGCAGGGCGGAGCTTGACGAAAGCGGCCTATGTCAGCTTCTTCACAGAGTGCAGCGCGATGTTCTGGGCCAGGGCAACGGCCGCCACCGGCACCTGATGGCCACGCAGTTGCACGTCATGCACCCGTGCCATTTCTGATGGTACAAACCCCGCCGCCGTCAACGCGGCAACGCTGTACAGACCTTCGCAGCCAAGGTCCCGCGTGGCGGCTTGCAAACGGCTCGCGACATTGACGGTGTTGCCAATCACCGTGAATTTCAGCCGCGTCTCTGTTCCGGTCGTGCCGACGACCACGTCGCCGGTATGCACGCCAATGCCGATCTTGACCGCGACCAGACTGCGGGCTTCGCGCTCGGCGTTCCAGTCGGCAACGGACCGGCGGATCGCTTCAGCGCAGGCAATGGCGCGGGCCGCATCGTCGGATTGTTCGACCGGGGTCCCGAACAGAGCTACGACCTCGTCGCCGATAAAATCCTCCAGCGTGCCGCGGTGCGCGAATACGACATCAGCGACACGGGCATGGAACGCCCGCAGATGTTTGATCACATCTTCGGGAGGACGTTGCTCGGCATAGGAGGTGAAGCCCACAAGATCGACGAAAAGCACCGAGGCAACCTGCCGTCGCACGGGCCCGAAAGGCTCGGACTGTGCGGCGAGACGATCCACCAGATCGGGCGACACGTAACGGGCCAGATTTGCCCGTGCGAATTGTGCGCCAGCTTCGTTGCGCACCAGCATTCTGGCCCGGTGCGCGGTCAGCGCCAGAATGACGGCTGCGGCAAGGATGAACAGGCTTTCCTCGACCCGGTTGCCGGTGCCGATGAAGTTTTGGTCGGTGAGCAGGGCAACGTAGTCGGCCACCGTATAATTCGGCGGAAGGTCGCCCCAACTGACCGTCTGCTCCATACCGGCGACAATGACGGCAAAGGTCGTCCATAGCGCTGCAACTAGGGTAGCCCCGGTCCAAAGCACAAGGCCCGGAGACAGCGACAGGGTCGAGGCGGCAAGGAAGAAGAAGACGTAAGACACGCCATAGGCTCGGAAAATCAGGATCTGCGGTACTTCCCCACCATGATAGAGCGGCGCGGTTGTGGCAAGCCAACCCAAGGCAACCGCATCGACCGCCGCAAGGACATAGCGGTTCCACAGCCGTTCGTGGCCGATGTTCATCAACCAGAGATGCAGGATGGAAAGGCTCGCAAATCCACCTATGGCGAGCAAGCCCACCCCATGGCCCGCCAGCCCGCTGGTGCCAGCGTACCAAGCCGCCAGTACGGCGCTCGCAAGCAGCCTGCCATAGATTCCGATCCGCAACCCGGCCCGTTCTGCGGCCAGCAGGGCAAAGTCTGTCGGGCTGTCGGTTCCTCTGGGCATCGTTGCTTCCAATTCATGGGGGGCGCCGTGGCTGCGCCGCAGTCACCGCTGTTACCTACAACGAGAGCGGCACAGTTCAAGTGAAGCGCCAAAAGGTCTTCATTCTTTCGACTGAGATCCATGAGCCAAATTCATCATGACCATGAATCCTCAGGCGGTGGTCGCTGCTCTGCAGCATCCCTAACTAGGTTACACTGGTTGGATGCTGCTCGGAACCGTCCCTTGTTCTTGGGCGCATCATACAAGACGGATCACGAAACCGACAGGAAGGACCTGCTATGAGCCCACCCATTGCCTTAGAGCTTCGGCGCCGCACGCTTCTGATCGGGACAGCGGCGATTGCACTTTCCACAGGATTTGGCACCAGCGCCAAAGCGCAGACCACTCCGGTTGCCCCGGTAACCCCGGGCAAGGACCGTTCAAAATTTGCGCTGAAGGTGAATGGCCAAGCGCACCAGATTGACGTGGACAACCGCACCACGCTTCTGGATGCCTTGCGCGAACACTTGCAGCTGACCGGCACGAAAAAGGGTTGCGACCACGGTCAATGTGGCGGCTGCACCGTCACCATTAACGGCCAAAGGGTGAATTCCTGCCTCAGCCTCGCCGTGATGCATGAAGGCGACGAGGTGCAGACCATCGAAGGCATCGGCACCGTCGAGGCGATGGACCCGATGCAAAAGGCCTTTGTGGCCCATGATGGCTTCCAGTGCGGCTATTGCACGCCAGGCCAGATCACCTCGGCCCGCGCCGTGATCGAGGAGATCCGTGCCGGCATCCCCAGCCATGTCACCGATGATCTGACGGCCAAGATCGCCGTGACCGATGCCGAGATCCGCGAACGGATGTCGGGTAACATCTGCCGCTGCGGCGCTTACGCCAACATCCTTGCTGCCATCACTCAAGTCGCGGAGGAGCACGCATGAGGACGTTTTCTTACGAAAAGGCCACCGATGCGCAACAGGCCGCTGCGCGTGCTGCAGAAGTGGCGGGTGCCAAGTTCATCGCCGGTGGCACCAACCTTCTGGACCTGATGAAGCTGGAAATCGAGCGCCCGGGGCATCTGATTGATGTGCGCGGGCTTGGGTTTGACCAGATCACGGCGACCGACGACGGTGGCCTGCGGATCGGGGCCATGGTGACCAATACGGCGCTCGCGGCCAACACCCGTGTCCGCAAGGACTACGGCGTGCTGACGCGCGCCATCGTGGCCGGAGCGACCGGCCAACTGCGCAACAAGGCCTCGGTGGGGGGAAACCTGCTGCAACGCACGCGCTGCCCTTATTTTTACGACACCGCCCAGCCCTGCAACAAGCGGGTGCCGGGCTCGGGCTGCGCCGCGCTGACCGAAGGCGCGTTTTCGCGCCAACTCGGGGTCATTGGCACCTCCGACAGTTGCATCGCTACCTATCCCGGCGACATGGCAGTCGCCCTGCGCGCCCTTGATGCCAAGATCGAGACGGTGACACCCACTGGCATGACACGCCAGATCGCGATCGAAGATTTCCACCTCTTGCCGGGCGATACGCCGCATCTTGAAACCGCATTGATGCCGGGCGAGCTGATCACCGCCGTGACCTTGCCCAAGCCTTTGGGCGGGCAGCAAAAATATCACAAGGCGCGCGACCGGGCGTCCTATGCCTTTGCGCTGGTGTCGGTGGCGCTGATCCGCCTGCCTGACGGCAGCGGGCGCGTGGCGCTTGGCGGTGTCGCACCCAAGCCGTGGCGCAGCTCTGAGGCGGACGCCGAACTGCCCAAGGGCGCCGCTGCCGTCATGGCGCGTCTTCTGCAGGGAGCCAGGCCCACGGAAGAGAACGCCTTCAAGATCACGCTGGCCGAGCGCACGCTCGCCGCAATGCTGGCCGAGGAGTAAATCATGGACTTCAATGAACCCGCCGGAGAAAACCTCTTTGACCAAGCGACGATCATCGGCAAACCGCACACCCGCCGCGACGGTCCGCTGAAGGTCACCGGCACCGCGCCCTATGCCTATGAACGCCATGATGTCGTGGCAGGCCAGCTTTACGGCTACCCCGTGGTTTCGGCCATCGCAAAGGGTAAGATCCTCAGCATGGACGCCGCCACCGCCAAGGCCGCGCCAGGGGTCCGCGCCGTTGTGACGACGCTGGAGATCGAACCGCTTGGCATCTGGAATTTCAACGTGGCGCGGCTGTTTGGCGGTGACGTGGTGGAGCACTACCATCAAGCCATCGCGGTGGTCGTCGCCGACAGTTTCGAGCAGGCGCGCTCTGCCGCGGCCCTGATCGAGACGAAGTATCAGGAAGAAGAGATCGACGTGGACTTGGATGCCGCGTTTCAGCGGCTGGAAGGGACCGGCAAACCTTCGACCCTTGTCGGCGACATCGACAAGGCGATTTCCGAAGCCGCCTTTACGCTGGATGAGGTCTACCGTACCCCATCGCAAAGCCACGCGATGATGGAGCCGCACGCCTCGGTCGTGGACTGGTCGGATGGCGACAAGATGACGGTCTGGACCTCGAACCAGATGATCAACTGGAACCGCGAGGCGCTGGCGACGAATTTCGGCATCCCGGTAGAGCGGATCCGCGTCGAAAGCCCCTATGTCGGCGGCGGTTTCGGCGGCAAGCTGTGGCTGCGGGCGGATGAGGTTCTTGCCGCCATCGGGTCGCGAGCGGCGAAAGCGCCGGTCAAGCTGGCCCTGCCGCGGCCGATGATGATGAACAACACGACCCACCGCTCCGCCACAGTACAACGCATCCGTCTGGCCGCTAGCGCCGATGGCCGCCTGACCGCCATTAGCCACGAGGCGGCATCGCATTCACTGGCTGGCGGGCGCGGCGAGGATGCAACCGCGATGACCCCGGCGTTTTATGCCGCGCCGAACCGTCGGGTCATGCATCACATCGTGGAGATGAACCTGCCGGAAGCCTCTGACATGCGGGCACCGGGAGAAGCGTCGGGCCTGATGGCCTTCGAGGTCGCGATGGACGAGATGGCCGAAAAGCTTGGGCTGGACCCGGTGCAATTCCGCATCCTCAACGACACCCAGGTCAACCCCAGTGCGCCCGAGGTTCCTTTCTCGGAACGCCACTATGTCGAATGCTTGCAAAAAGGTGCCGAGGTTTTTGGCTGGTCCGACCGCAACGCCAAACCGGCGGCTCGGCGCGAAGGCTCCTGGCTGATCGGCCACGGCATGGCGGGGGCATTCCGTGGCGCGCCGACGCTGAACTCCGGCGCGCGGGTGCGGCTGGACAAGGGGCATTTGGTGGTTGAAACCGACATGACCGACATCGGGACCGGCTCCTACACGATCCTGGCCCAAACTGCGGCCGAGACGATGGGCCTGCCGATGGAGGCAGTCGAAGTGCGGTTGGGCAACAGCGCCTTCCCAGTTTCCTCAGGCTCGGGCGGGCAGTTCGGCGCGGCCAGTTCAACCGCCGGTGTCTATGCCGCCTGTCTCGCCTTGCAGGGAAAGATCGCGGCGCAGATTGGTGCCACTTCACCCGCGTTCAAGGACGGACAGATGATCGCCAACGGCACCAGCACCGCCTTGGCCGATCTGAAGGGTCCGATCGAGGCCGAGGACACGATGGCCTTCGGAGAGTTCAAGTCCAAATACCTCATCGCGACTTTCGGTGCGCATTTCGTTGAGGTCGGCGTTCATATCGGCACCGGCGAGATCCGGGTCCGGCGCATGCTGGCGGTTTGCGACAGCGGGCGGATTCTGAACCCACTGACGGCGCGCAGTCAAGTGATCGGTGCCATGACGATGGGTGTTGGCGGCGCCCTGAGCGAGGAACTGGCGACAGACCTGAAGCGCGGGTATTTCGTGAACCACGATCTGGGCAGCTACGAGGTCGCCGTCCACGCCGACATCCCCGCACAGGAAGTGATTTTCCTTGAAACGCTGGACGCGGTGTCGACCCCGTTGAAGGCCAAGGGAGTTGGCGAACTCGGCCTGTGCGGTGTGGCGGCCGCGATTGCCAATGCAGCCTATAATGCGACCGGCATCCGCGTGCGGGACTACCCGATCACGCTGGACAAGATGATTGACCGGCTTCCCGCCATCTGACGGGATGTGATTGCTGCAAGTTGTAGCGCGCTGACACGGTCGGCGCGCTACAGTGCCGCGCTGACTTGAATAAAACGGTGGAACAATGCGTTTCTATTCGATCACTGCGATATCTGCCGTCCTGGCTGCTATACTCTTCGGTCCGCTGGCGCGCGCCGAGAGCATCAACGCAGGTGGTCGCGCTGTCAGCGCGGCGCGACCCTTCACCAGCCAAGCCATCGCAGAGTTTAGCGCGCCCTGGGCGCTGGCCTTTCTGCCGGACGGGCGGATTTTGGTCACTGAAAAGTTTGGCAAGATGTTCTTGACCACCCAAGATGGGGAGAAAACCGAGATCCCGGATATCCCTGCGGTCGATGCGGCTGGCCAGAACGGCCTGCTCGATGTCGCGGTGGCCCCTGACTTCGCGACGTCGTCAGCCGTCTATTTCTCTTACACAGAGCCGGGCGAATCTGGCAGCCGGCTCGTCCTGACGCGTGCCATCCTCAGTCTTTCCGGCGGCGTTGCGCGACTGGTCGATCCCGTTGCCATCTGGCGCCAATCTCCAACGGGCGGAGGCGGGCAGCCCGGCGGCATCATCGCCTTTGATCCCGAGGGCACACATATGTTCCTGACGGTCGGCGAACGCATGCGGCCGGAAAGTGCTCAGGATCCCGCCCAAGCTCGGGGAAAGGTGCTGCGCCTCAACCTGGACGGCAGCACACCTGCTGACGATCCGAACGCGGAAGCGGGTGGCACTCCGGGGCAAACCTGGACGACCGGCCATCGCAATCCCTATGGTCTGGCCTTCGCACCGGATGGGCGCCTTTGGCTGCACGAGATGGGGCCGAAGGGGGGCGATGAACTCAACCTCATCGAACCCGGCCAGAACTATGGCTGGCCGATCGTCTCGAACGGCGACAACTACAACGGCACGCCGATACCCCGCCACGGCACCCGGCCCGACTTTGCCGCACCGCCGCTGTACTGGAGCCCGGTCATAGCACCTGCGGGTCTTGCCTTTTACAACGGCACGCTCTTTCCCGACTGGCGCGGTTCGGCCTTGATCGGCGGGCTCGCGGTACACGCTCTTGTACGGGTAAGCTTTGATGCCGGCGGCCAGCCGGACGAGGCCGATCGCTGGTACATGGGCGCGCGGATCCGGGATGTTTCGGTGGCCGCGGATGGCGCGGTGTGGCTGATCGAGGATGGCCGCGGCGGCAGATTGCTGCGGCTCGTGCCAATACAATGAAGATGAAGATCCCCTGCGGCGAAACGATGGCCTTCCCACCGCCCGTCAAGATGGCCAAGAAAGGGCCCGCTGCTTCCTGCCGATCGGCGGACCCTTGCGCGGCAAATGCATAGAAACGCTGGCCAACGGGCCGGTGATATCGCAGAATTTGTTCACGTCAGGGGCGTCGATCAAACCGATCTCCATCATCCTGACCAGCTGGTCCCGCTTTTTGGACCGAAATCTTCGGATCCGGCAAAAGCCAGTCGATCCTCTGACATCTGACCTTCAAGGATAGCACCAATGTTGCGAACAACACTGAGCGCTTTGCTCATCACCATCGGACTAGGAGGGGCCGCAATGGCACAACAGCGCATTTTGATCACCTCCGACTGGGGGCAAGTCACAGCCGAACTGGCCAGCAATGACGCGGCCAAGGCGCTTGGGCAGATGTTGCCGCTGACCATCGAGATGAGCGATCACATGCGGCAGGAAAAGACCGGCAACCTGCCCAAGTCACTGCCAGCCACCCAACGCCAGCGCGGTTTCTCGACAGGCACACTGGGCCTGTGGAGCGCGGACGACTTTGTCATCTATTACCGCGATGGACAGGTCCCGCAGCCCGGCATCGTGATCTTGGGAAAAGTCACCGGAGATGCGTCCATCTTCGATCGGCCAGGCGACATAACCGTCAAGATCGAGGCGCTGAAATAACCCGCGCCGTCGCGATCACACAAACCAATCGAAGGAAGTTGAGATGACCCAAATTGATGCCAGTCTTTCAGGGCAGTTCAAAATTGGCGGCGAACTTACCGTCAATCGCCTTGGATTTGGGGCGATGCGCATTACCGGCCCCGGCGTCTGGGGTGAACCTGCCGACCGCGCGGAAGCCATCCGTGTGCTGCAGCGTCTACCCGAGCTTGGGGTGAACCTAATCGACACGGCGGACAGCTATGGTCCATTCATCAGCGAGCAGCTGATTGCTGAAGCGCTGGCACCTTATCCGGGCCTGCTGATCGCCACCAAGGGCGGATTGGTTCGTCCAGGGCGGACCGAGGGACAATGGCCGCAAGTCGGCGACGCGAACTATCTGGGCCAGGCCGTCCGCATGAGCCTGCGCCACCTCAAGGTCGAACAAATCGACCTCTGGCAACTGCATCGGATCGACCCCAAACTGCCCGCAGCTGGCCAATTCGAGACGATCCGCTCCTTCATAGATCAGGGCTTCATCCGCCACGCCGGTCTCAGCCAGGTCACCGTCGCCGAAATCAAGGCGGCACAGGAAATCTTCCCGGTCGCCACCGTGCAAAATCGCTACAATCTCTCGGATCGGGCCGATGAGGACGTTCTCGACTACTGCGAAGCCAACGGCATCGGCTTCATCCCGTGGTTTCCGCTGGCTGCAGGCCAGTTGGCGCAACCCGGTGGGATCGTGTCGGATCTAGCAAAGGCGAAAGGCGCCACGCCGGGGCAAATCGCGCTGGCTTGGATGCTGAAGCGCAGCCCTGTCATGCTGCCGATCCCGGGCACCAGCCGCGTCAAGCATCTGGAGGAAAATGTGGCCGCCGCAGCGATCACGCTGACGGACGCGGAGTATGCAGAGCTGGATTGCGCGTCCAGAAAGGCCTGATTGCCTACCGGAGGCCAAACTGCGTCTTCGCACCGATCGAATGGAGCCGTTTGTGCTGTCTTCAACTTGGTGTGTCGCGCCCGGCAAGAACTGTCCTATGAACGCATAGAAAAGGGCAGCAGTGATTTGTTTCCGGCGCAGGCTGCAAAACGCAGGGTCTTCTGCGCCGGGATGAAGAACCCCCGGATTTCCAGACGTCCCCTTGTCTTATCGTCTGCCGCTGCTCTCACGCGGCAGACGACAACATGTGCTGCCTGCCGGTTTCACTAATCTCGCTTGGTCAGACTGGGATATAACGCAATATTATCTGTTGCGCTTTCCCCTACATTGATCCTTCCAGATCCGCGGCGGATGATGCCGTCGAAATTGAAGTTTGCTTGGGAGGCAAAAAATGCGCGTTCTTTTTACCGGAGGTTCCGGCAAAGCTGGAAGACTTGTGGTCAACCACCTGGTCGAGTCCGGGCATAAGGTTGTTAACCTGGACCGCGTCGGAATGCATCATCCACAGGTGCGTGACATCTTGCTGGATCTGACCGATCTGGGACAGGTCTTCTCCGCTTTTCAAGCTTATTCCGACGGGGCCGAAATTGATGACGGCAAGGGCCATCGCGGTTTTGATGCCGTGGTCCATTTTGCCGCCTCGGTTCCTCATGGACCCTATCCGGTCGATTCAGAGATCTACAGGGTGAATGTGATGAGCACTTTCAACATTCTGGAGGCCGCAGCAAAGATGGGCGTTCCGAAGGTAATTTTCGGCTCATCGGAAGTGACCTATGGCATCTGTCTCGTGGATGGGGTGGTGGATCCGAAATGGCTTCCGTTCGAGGAGGACTATCCGATCGACCCGACGGATGCCTATGGCATTTCAAAGCGTGTTAATGAGGTCACGGCTGAAGGGTTCCAACGCCGGACAGGCGCTGACATCATCGCGCTGCGCATCGGGAATGTCATGACACCCGAGGATTATGTCCGCTTCCCAAGCTTTGCCCAAGACCCGGGGGCTCGGCGGCGCTTGGCCTTCTCTTATATCGATGCGCGGGATCTTGGGCAGATCGTTGATCTTTGCCTTGAACGCAAGGGCAATGGCTACGAGGTCTTCAACGCTTCCGCTGACAACAACTCCGTGCCCCAACCGAATTCGGAACTGTTGCAACGGTTCTTTCCGAACGTGTCTTTGCGCCGTGCGATCGGCGAGGAAGAGGGGCTTTTGTCCAACCGAAAAGCGCGCGAGGTTTTGGGCTTCCGCATGCAGCACGACTGGAGGAAATACGCGAGCTGACGCTCTCTCTCAGCCAGCCAAGCGCGCGCCACTTCTTGGGCGGGATCAGCAAGGCGGCTGACTTCAAACAGCGTCGTGCACGGTGCTAGGCAGCGCCGTCACGATGCCGCGCGGGCAGGCTGCGTAATTTCCACAGCGGAAGGTTCCTGAGCACACAACGGATGCTTCGTTGCCTTGCCAAGAAACACCCCGAGGACGATTCAAGCGCCGATCCTGTTTGGCTTTCTCGTTGATCGACGGCATATGATACGCAGAAGAATTTGGCATTTCGGACGAAATGCCGCCGATATTGCTGTTCTGCCCGGCACAATTCCCCCGCCTTCAAGCGGGGACTGTGTCGGGTGGAATCACACTTTGCAATACTTCCGCCAATCGTGCTCTTCTTTGAAGCCGAGAACCTCGCGGATCTTGCGGTTGGAATAGAGAGCTTCATTTTCGTTCAACTCACGGGTCACCGGCACGCCGGGAAAGAACCGCCGCAACAGTTCGGCCGTCGGGATGTTCATTCCGTTCGTGTCATTCCCGGCATTGAAAACCTGAAATCCAAGTCCGTCCTTCTGGATGCACAGATCCACGATCTGGCCAAGATCCCGCGCGTCGATGTAGCAGAACGCGTTGCGGCGCCGCACTTCGGGGTTTTCAAACCAGGTCGGGAACAGCGTCTCGTATTCGTTCGCCTCGATCACATTGCCGATGCGCAGCGCGTAAATGTCGGCGCCCGCGCGCATCTGAAAGCTTTGCGCGGTCTTTTCGTTCAACACCTTGGACAGGCCATAGCTGTCCATCGCATTGATTTCATAGTCTTCTTCCAGCGGCAGCGAGATCGGGTCCATCCGGCCATCGGCAAAACACACGCCATAGGTGGTTTCCGAAGACGCGATGATGATCTTGGGAATACCCATTTTGACCGCAGCCTCGATCACATTATACGTGCCCATCGTGTTCACTCGGAACACCGCATTGTCGGGGTTGGCAAAGGGCAGCAAAGCCGCGAAATGCACAACCGCGTCAAAGGGCGCAGGGCCGGTGCCGGGCTCGATATATTCAAAGGTGGTGTGCGTCGTCATCGCGCTGAGGATCTGACCGGAATCCGTCACATCGGCGTGCAGATTGGTCACGCCGGGATAGATCAGCGGCTTGAAGTCGATATTGACGACCTGGTGACCTTGGTCCGCCAGATAGGCCACGACGTTGCGTCCAGCCTTGCCAGTGCCGCCGGTGAAGAGGATGCGCTTGCGTTTGGTCATGGTGAGAGGCTTTCTTTACTTGTTTGTGGTCGCCGATTGGCAGGTCTTGGTCCGAAAAAGCGCGATCGCCCGAGGCATCAAACCTCTCTCGCAAGGCGCGGTCAAACAGCGAGAAGGGTCCGTAACAGGTCGGCCTGCGCCGGGTTTGCAATGCTGATTTGGTGGACTGGCGCAGGATCAGGGCCAGCCATTAACCCGGGGACAGATCGCCGGCACCTGTTGAATGCCGGCGACCAGTCGCCTCACGCAGGGCGCCTTACTTGTCGGGAGTTCCGTTCAGCGCGGCCTGCAAACCGATTCCCGGCAGTTCCGGCGAATAGATAGGCGCATACCACGACGGGCTGGAGATGATGGAAGGCTTGAACACGTTGCACTTGGTTTCGTCCATTTCTTTCCAAGTGCCTTCCTCGCACAGCTTCATCTTGTCGCTGGTCGCGGCGTCGGTCTTCATGATGATGTCATGCTCCATCCTGGCGCCTTCCATGATTTCGACCGCGTATTTCAGCGACAAAGCACCCATGTAGGGGCCGGCGGCCATCGAGATGCCCGGGTAGCCCATCGGGCGGTAAGAACCGGATGCACCTTCGATCTTGCTGTCGGTTGGCAGCATTTGCACCCGCTCGCCATTGGAAGCCGAGCACGACATCGGCTTCTTCTTGCCGTCTGGAATTCCCGCTTCGTCCTGCATTGCACCGAGTGCCGCGCAGCCTTCCTGGACCCACAGACCGTCGATCGTATCCCACGACCGGGTCGCCAGAAGTTTCGACATTTCCGAGCGCACGATCGTCTCGTTCCACATGCCGATCACAGTGGCCACGATCTTGATGTCGGGATATTTGTCAAAGACTTCCTTAGCCGCTTTGTTGCGCTGGGTGTCCACGCCAAGACCCGTAGCGCCGGTCACCATGACGATGTTTCCTTTGCCGTGCAGGGTGTCGACCAGCCATTGTGCGCCCACGCGCGCCCAGTCGGACTGATCGGCGTTCACGTTGTGCGCGCAAGGCTCCGATATAGTGGCGGCGAAGGCCATGACGACGACGCCCTTGTCGCAGGCATTCTTCACGGCGCGGTTCAGCAGCGTTTCAGAGGCCGGATAGACGATGATGGCCTTTGCCCCGGCTTGAACCATGGCGTTGATCTGTTGGCTTTGCTTTTGCGCATCGCCGCCCGAAACTTGGACTTCCAGATCGATCTTGTCGCTCAGGGCGCTTGTTGCGGCCTCTGCGCGAATCATGTTTTCAGCCTGTTTCATCCAGTCGTTGCCCGTGATGCTAAGGCTGAGGTAGACTTTACTCTTTCCAGCTTCAGCGCGGGCCTGTGTGGCTTGGCCTGCAACCATTGCCACCCCGAGCAGCGTTGCCGCTACGTAATTCCAACGAATTTTCATGTTTTTCCTCCCGGTCGTTTGAATGCGGCCCAAGCGAGGGCCGGAACCTTCTCTGTAGACCCTCCCCCACAGGTGCGGAGCCTAATCCGACCATTACAGAGGGTCGGAGCCCAACGCCCGCGCAATCCGAAATAGTAGGACTTCTTGTAATTCGGATCGTCTATTGATATCCATGGGATAATTATATGTCAATATATAAGACTTTGTAAATTTTTTCACGTGCCCAAGCCCGCTGGCATCCGAATGACATCGTGCCGGCTTGGGCGCACATGGCTCTTGGCAAATGCTGCAGCAACGTTGAAGCGTTGCTGCCCCGTCCAGCCGATTAGTGTCACACGTCATGGGAGGCTGCAGAGTCCAGCCTCAGAGCGGTGACCGATCACCGAGTAATTTCTTTTGGCCAACAGAGGCGCAGATGGAGTAGCTGGAACCGTTTTCCCCAAGAAACAAGACAGACCGCGTCGATGATCGCAGGGCGCTGTTCGCT
This sequence comes from Rhodobacter sp. P1_C2, assembly GCF_056406375.1. Lineage (NCBI taxonomy): Bacteria > Pseudomonadati > Pseudomonadota > Alphaproteobacteria > Rhodobacterales > Rhodobacter > Rhodobacter sp. P1_C2. The sequence goes on along the minus strand of NZ_JBFUAG010000014.1, from coordinate 83,181 downwards.
ATTACATTCATCAATCTGCATGGGTTGCAGTGACGCGATGCGCCTCAGGAATATGGCCGGCCGAGGACCCACCACAACCGACGGAAGCCTCAGGGCCACAAAGATATTTTCGCACAGATGATGGGGGGTCTTGCGGCAGAGTCGGCCGCTCCGGAGATGGTGATGAGCGACGCGACCAATCTCAAGGCGAGCCGCATGGTCGCCTGGCTTAGGTCGAAAATGGGGAGCCAGATGGCCATCGAACTCATCCGTCAGGCCTAACCGCTGGCGGTAGGAATACCAAATTTCATGCCTATTCCGAAGCTGAGGGAAGGCCGATCCGCCTCTCGATGACCTTGGGCCAAGTCAGCGGTTATGCCAGTTCTGATGCCCTGCTTGGCAGTTTGCCAAAAGCAGACTGGCTGCTGTTCGACCTGGCTATGGTGCCGACCAGTTAAGGGAAACGTGGAAAGACAACGCGACAAAGCCCCGCATTTCGGCGCGGACGTTCCGTGCAAAGCTCAACATCCACGACAAGCGTCGCAATAAGAGCGAAATCGGGTTGGGGGGCTGAAGGGCTGGCGCAGGGTCGAAACCCGTCAGGGCAGGCGTCCGAAAGTCTTCCTCTCCGCCGTCACTCTGGGCACGACCGTAGTGTTTTGGCTATGAACTGAGAATCCGCCCCGCGCCCAGGAACAAAGCGTCGAACTAGCTAACGAAAACGATGGAAACCATCAGCTTTCTATCATGGGGGAAGCAGCAAAACATAGCTCGCGAGCTCCCCCGTTGGGATTCGGATCAGGATTGGCGGCTTTCTTGTGTTGCTATTCCTACAGTCTGAATTTCGTTCACCAAATCACGAACAGCAATATCCATATCGTATCCCTCTCGAAAGAATACAGCAATGCTGCGGTTGAATTCTGGAATTGCAGTTGGAAGGAGCGCTAATCTGCCATCTATCAACTCGTTGCACGCAGCATGTGCCGGCAACAACCCAAGGTGATCGCTACACGAAATCAGTGATTTAAGCAGCGCAATCGAGTCGCAGACGGTATTGCGACCCATAAACCGAATGCCATAGAAATCCAATACATTTTCGTATGATATATTGTAAGGGCCGGGCGGGATAAAAACCCAGGGAAACTCAGCAAGTGCTTCCAATCCGGGCACGCCCTTCGAAAAAAGTGGATGCGCCGGACGCGCCGCCACAAAGAGCCTGTCCCTGAACAAAACCCGTTGCCGGAGTCCCTCAAGCAGCTCATAGTTTTCGGTATAGCCCACGAAAAGATCTATTTGACCGCGTAACAACCGATTGAGCAATTCAAACTGAACGCCGTCGGCGACGCGCAAGTCACTGTCGGGGTATTTTTCTCGCCAACTCGCGATGGCTGTCGGCACCAAATTGCACGCCAAGCTCGGGACGCAGCCAAATTGGATCGTTATACGATCCGCATTTTGCACGTGAAAGCAATTGCGAACCATCTGGACCTCTTCTCTAATTTTTCGTGCCTGAGAATAAAGTATCACACCGGACGGAGTTGGAACTACGCCGAGTTTGCTGCGCTCCAACAGCTTGAGCCCAAGGTCTTCCTCGAGTCTGTTCAAGGAAGTCGACAGTGCAGGTTGAGAAATCATTAAGACGCGCGCCGCTTTCTTGATACTACCCTGTTCAATGACCGTAGCGTAATAAATCAGCTTCTTAGGGTCAATCTCTTTGGATCTGGTTCGCATGACCGTTTCTTCCCCGTTTTGCGGTAAGACGTAATAGAAGTTGACTGGGCGAGCGCATGGAATCTGGCGCAAGCTGAGTGCTGTAGCGGCTTTGATGTACGAGGCTGATCTTCGTGGATGGCATATTCAAGCGAAATTCCGCTGCCTTAGAAGACGCGTCGGCACAAATACGCCGAACGGTTGTCGCCCGGGCCCGGTGACAGGAAGCACGGATAGAAAACTCTTCCGACCGCGATTGGCACCTTTGACAATCTTATACTCAGCAGCGTGATACGAAAGTGCGATGGTGCGTTCCTTTCATGGGAATGGAGAGAAGCAAGGTGGGATGAGGTCGGCAAGCGAGCATCGTCCTGAGATTGGACGTCGCAGCGGTGTTTCAGATACCCCAAGTTTCGCGGTGTGACTGGGTCGGTGCATTTGAGGTCCATCCCAATGCGGCGGCAAGCGGGCGGAGGCTCCTGACGGGCAGTTGCCACAGGGAAGAACTGTCTGATCGGTCGCTCGGCCTACGATCGAGCCTCAAGAGATGAACGTCGTGACGCTCCAGCTGCGCACCTACGTCAGCCTGCCGAAGTATCCCGGCGAACCGTGATTCGACGTATCTCCCTGTATTTGTGCCGAATCCTATCGATCAGTCTGCCCTGGAATTCCACTTCTACCGACGCTCATACCTTGGGACTTTCGCCGCATGAATGGACCCCATAGCAAGTTTATCTATACACTTTCCGTCACCCGTACATGCATTGCTTGTTTTTGCGGCAGTTCCGATCCTAAACTTAAGGGCAAGAGGAATCCACGACACAACTTAAAATCAGGCCAATGTACCGAATACCCTTTTTGGGCGTTTTCGGGATCAGGGAAGATCTGCCCTTAGGTTGTTAAATTCTCAATAAGAAGACTGAAAGAACCCCATCAGGGGGCCGCATCAACTCAGGGAGGTTTTGATGAAGAAAGACAAGGAACTTGGAATCGTAGCCGGCATTCATGCCTTGCCAGAAGGCATGTCGCGCCGCACCATGATGCAACTTGCAACCGCTGCGGGCATTTCGCTGGCCATGACACCGGCGATGACCAAAGTCGCAGAAGCCGCCGACGTTGTTCGCGGTAAGCTCGGTATGCTAGGCCTCACGCCCTCGATTGACTACTGGGCATTGTTCCAAAAGGCATTCCGTCAGGTCGCCGCCGATCTGAAACTGGACACGGCCGAGTATTTCAACGACATGGACATGGGCAAAGAGGTTGCCCAGATCCGCGGACTTTCGGCTGCCAACGTCAAGATGCTGACCGGCTATGTCTACCCGGATGGCGCGCTGCCGGTGGTCGCCAAGCTGTGCGAGGAACAATCGATCCCCTTTGCCTGCGTGTGGGATGCCCCGAACTGGTACACACCGCCCGACGCAGGGGACCATTTCGTCAACTTCTTCACACCCAACTCGGTCAACGATGCCTACGAAATTGCCAAGATCCTGATCAAATCAATCGGCGGCGAGGGCAAGATCGCCTCGGTCCGTGGTCTGGTCGCAATGACGGAAGGGTTGCGCTACAAGGGCTTGCAGAAGGCGGTTGCAGAATTCCCGGGCGTCGAACTCATCGAAGGGCCCCGCGCCGACTGGGACCGCAAGAAGGCGCGCGATGCAACGCTGTCGCTGCTGACCGCGCATCCCGACATCAAGGGCTTTTTCCCGCTTGCTGATGACATGGCCTTCGGCGTGATTTCCGTGCTGCGCGAAAAAGGGCTGAAGGATGTCAAGGTGGCCTCTATCGTCGGCCTGCCGGAAGGGCTGACCGAGATTGCAAAGGGTGAGCACTTCGTCGCCTCGGCCTCGGCGCTGCCCCCCTATCAGTGCGGTTATACTTCTGTGGCGGTCTTTGACGCATTGAACGGCTGGAAGCCGATGCTGGGCGAACGGATGCAGCACTACGAATCCGTCATCAGCACGGTCGAGAATGCGGCCGAGGTCAATCAGAAGTTCTACGGCGAAGGCGCAAAGCCCTTTGACTGGCTAAAGATGAGCCGAACCTTGAACCCCGAAACGTGGGATCCGCAAAACGGCATCACCGCGTTGGAGCCGGAAGTGTTCTGGGCTGATGTGACCGAAGGCAAGGAAAAGCTGAACCCCATCTACAAAGGCGCCAAGGAAGCGGGCGAGTTCGACAGGGCCAACCAGCTTTACGCTGATCACTACAAGATCGGCCCGAACAAAAAAGCCTAGCTGGGAGACAAGTCGATGATGCCTGCGCTGGAACTGCGCGATGTCAGCAAATCCTGGGGGCCGGTCAAGGCACTCAAATCCGTTTCGCTGATCTTGAAACGACATGCCGTGCTTGGTCTGGTAGGTGAAAACGGCGCAGGCAAGTCGACGTTGATCTCTATCATCAATGGTACGGTCCGGCCCTCAACAGGGTCGGTCCGCATCAACGGGAAAGATGCAAACCTGGGTCACCCGTCCGAGGCAGGGCGGCTGGGAATTGCCACCGTGTTTCAGGAACAGGGGCTGATCCCCAACCTACCGGTCTATGAAAATATACTCTTGGGCCGCGAAGCGGAATTCGCCCGGGTCGGTATCCTGTCCGCCCATAAAATGATCCGCCTGGCCCGAGAGGTGCTGGACGATCTGGAACTTGACATCGACCCGATGGCAGTCACCGGGGAATTGACATTCGGAAGCCGCCAGTTGGTGGAGATAGCCAAGGCCTTTGCCGTAGGCAAGGTATGGCCCGTCGAACCGATCATTCTATTGGATGAACCGACCTCGGCGCTATCAGAGTCCGAAACCCAGTTGCTGTTCAATTCGATCCGGCGCTGGCGCGGCAAGGCCTCGATCATTTTCGTATCACATCACTTGAAGGACGTTTTCGCGGTTTGTGACGAAGTGGCCGCGCTGAAGGACGGCGAGGTGTCCGGCAACTGGCCGATTGCTGAAGCCACGCCGGATATTCTGCACGAGGCCATCGTGGGCCGCGTCCGCAGTGCTGGCTACTACAAGGAAGGTGATCAGCGCGAGGCTTTGGGCGACGTGGTTCTCAGCGTCAGAAACCTTACGGTTGCGGGTCAATTGAAAAATTTCTCGATGGATATCCGGGCCGGGGAAATCGTTGGCATCGCGGGGGTTCTGGGCTCCGGCAAGGCGACAGTAGGACAGGTCATCACCGGGTCGGTTCGCGCCGATGAGGGCGATGTCCGCGTCAACGGTCAAATCCTGGAACCAGGCTCACGTATTGCGGCACTGCGGGCGGACGTCGGCCTCGTGCCATCAGAGCGGAACAAGGCCGGACTTATTGGAATGCACTCTCTGGAGTGGAATATCACGCTTCCCAGCCTGTCTCGGTTGCAGGTGCCGGGCACTCCGATGTTGTCCTCAGCACGACAAGCCGAGGTTTCCGAAACCTGGATCAAGCGATTGCGTATCCGCGCCCGCGACCGTCACGCCCAAATTCGCAGCATGTCGGGGGGCAACGCCCAGAAGGTCGTTTTCGCCAAATGGCTGGCGCGTGGGGTAAAGGTCTTTGTGCTGGATGACCCGGGCCGGGGTCTTGATGTGGGTGCGAAGGAAGAGGTCTACACCCTTCTGCGCCAACTGGCCAATGACGGTGTGGCGATCCTGCTGATCTCGGACAACCTGCCTGAGGTGATCGGACTTTCAAACCGGGTCATCACCCTGCGTGGTGGGCAAATCACCGCGGAAATACCGGCGGCAGCAGCGGCCAAGCCAACGGAAACGGCCGTCGTTTCCGGCATGGTTTGAACGAATTTAACAGGGAGCGCAGCTTTGACAGGTAAGAATGCGAACGAAACGATGGCAAAACCTGCCGGCCCGCGGTGGTCCAGCTCTAACCTCGTATCAATGTATCCTTTGTTCGTGGTGGTCGGTCTGATCCTGTTCTTCAGCGTTCAGAACCAAAATTTTTTCAGCTTTGACAATGCGTTGAACATAGGTCAGCAGTCCGCAATCCTGCTGATGGTGTCGATGGCGGGCACTATTGTTATCCTGATCGGCTCGATTGACCTTTCCGTTGGCGCGTCACTCACACTGGCGGGTATCGTCGCCTCGATCGTCATGGAAGACTACGGGTCCACCGCCGCTGTTCTGACGGCAGTCGCTCTTGGCCTCCTGGTGGGTGCCGTGAACGGTGTGACCATGTTGATCTTCAAAGTGCCGTCATTTCTGGTCACATTGGGCACGATGTCGATCCTGACGGGGATCACCAACATGATTTGCAACGGGTCCTCGATAATTTTCACCGATTTCACCCTGGTGGATCTGGTCAATGCCAAGCCTGTCCTTGGAATCCCCGTCATCATCCTGGCGTCGCTGGCAATTTCCGGAATACTTATCTTCATAGCCTCCAAGACTCTTCTTGGCCGCTATCTGTTTGCCATCGGCGGCGGAGAGCAAGTGGCGGCGCATTCTGGTGTGCCGGTCACGCGCTACAAAATCTACGCCTTCATGTTCTGCGGCGCGCTGGCGGGCCTGTCGGGCATCATGCTGGCGGCGCAAATCGGGGCCGCTACTCCCTCTGCGAGCGGCAACATCGTACTGGATTCCATCGCAGCCATCGTCATGGGCGGCACCGCGCTGTCGGGCGGCATTGGCGGCCCGCATCGGACCCTGTTGGGGGTGCTGGTCGTTGGCATCTTGTCGAATGGCATGGATGTGACTGGTGTCAGCCCCTTCACTCAACAGGTCGTAAAGGGCTTCGTAATCATCCTGGCTGTCGCCTCGACAATTGACCGCCGCAAGTACGAATTCATCAAATAGGAAACGCAGATGCAATCGATCGACGATTTTTCGGGAAAGGTGGCGTTTGTCACAGGTGCCGGCAAAGGAATTGGGCGCGAAACGGCCTTGGCTTTTGCCCGTGCCGGCGCAGCCGTGGCCGTAGCAGACCTTGACCACGCCAATGCCCAAGCCACTGTCGCGATGATTATCGCAGAGGGCGCCCGTGCAATTGCCATAAGTTGCGATGTGACGGACGAAGCCGCTGTCAAAAAAGCCGTCGAGACAACTGTGGAGCAGCTGGGCCGTCTTGATCTTGCCTTCAACAATGCCGGGCGCTTCCAGAAGGTGGCTCCGATGGCGCAGACCCCCTCCGAAGAATGGCGGCGGATCATGGATATCAACGCCACCAGCGCTTTTCTGTGCATGTTATACCAGATCCCGGTCATGTTGGCGCAGGGTGGTGGCTGCATCGTCAACGCCTCATCCGGGGCGGGGATCGTCGGGACCAAGGGCGCCGCGGCCTATGGAGCCGCCAAACATGCCGTAATCGGGCTGACCCGCTCTGCCGCACTGGACTATGCCACGCAGAATATCCGCATCAACTGCGTCTGCCCTGGCATTATCGAAACCGACATGATGCGCGAGGTATCGGGCGGGACTGCCGAGGGGCGCGCCGCGATGATCGATGCGGAACCGATCGGTCGCCTCGGCCAGCCCGAAGAGATTGCCGACGCCGTCCTGTGGCTGTGCTCGCGTCATGCCACCTTTGCCTTGGGTCACGCGCTGGTGGTGGATGGCGGCCACACGATCCGCTGACAGCGGTTCGACCCCATCCTCTCGTGCCGAACGGTCGCACCCCGCTGAGCGCAATTGTAACTTGTGTCCGTGAAAAACGGCCTCCAGCGCGCGGAAATTTCGTGAGGCTATCTCCTGTAGCCTTTCAGTACTCGGAAGGAATGAAACGTGAAAGCTGTGGTTTTTTTGGGAGCCGGCAAGCTAGAAGTTCGGGACTACCCCGATCCTACGCCGGGTCCGGACGACGTGATCGTGCGGATGAAAGCCTCCGGCATGTGCGGCAGTGACCTGCATCATTTGCATGAGCCTTTGCGGACGGAAAGCCAGATCATCATCGAAGGGCACGAACCCTGCGGCGTGGTGGAGGCCGTTGGTTTCGCGGTCCGACCTTCTGAAGCGAAGGTGGGCGACCGCGTCATGGTGCACCATTACGACGGTTGCCGCAGATGTGAGCACTGCCGGTCTGGTTGGACGCAGTTCTGCGAGGGCGGAAAGATCGTCTACGGCGGCACCAATGGCGATGGCGCCCATGCTGAATTCATGAAGGTCCCGGCACATACTCTCATCAAGCTTCACGACGGCATGTCCTTCAAAGCTGGCGCGGCTGTTGCCTGCGGCAGCGGTACAGCATTTGCTGCTTTGAAGCGGATCTCGCTGGCGGGCGATGAGACGGTTGCAATCTTCGGTCAGGGCCCGGTGGGCCTGAGTGCCACCCTGTTTGCCAAGGCGATGGGGGCCCGTGTGATCGCGTTGGACGTGGGCGCAGAAAGACTGGCAATGGCCAAGGAAATGGGTGCCGATGTTTTGATCAACCCGATGGAAACCGATGCGGTGCGCGCGATCAAGGATGCCACGCGCGGTGGGCTCGGTGCTGACAAGGCCGTAGAGTGCAGCTCCAATCCCGGCGCGCGCCAACAGGCGGTGCAATCGACCCGGGTCTGGGGACAAACCTGCCTAGTGGGGGTTCTGGGCGACCTCAACTTGCCAGCCAATGACGTTATCCTGAAAAATCGTTCGGTTGTCGGGTCTCTGACCTTCTCGAAGAATTTGCAGGCCGCATGCGCCGACTTCGTCGTGGAGCGCGGCATCGATGTTGACCGGTTGTTCACCCACAGCTTCCGACTGGATCAGGCGGCCGAGGCCTATGCACTGTTCGATCAAAAGAAGATCGGCAAGGGCGTTTTCGAGTTCGACTAAGACCGGCCAGCGTGCCTTGAAAGGATCCGAAGATGACTGCCTCTATCCCCTCGCCCAGTCAAAATGTTGCCGCGTTTCTGGCGCGTGGAACTCATAAGTTGATGATCAATGGCGAGTTGGTGCCTGCGGCCTCCGGCCAACTGATTGGCTCGATCAACCCTTCCACCGGAGAGATGATCGGCCAGATTGCGGCCGGCGCTTCCGAGGATGTGAATCGTGCGGTTCGTGCTGCGCGCGCTGCGTTCAATAGCGAGTGGAGCCGGTGGAGCGCCTACGATCGTCAGGCCCTGCTGTTTCGCGCCTATTACCTGTTGGAAAACCGCTTCGACGAGCTCGCCGAGATTGAATCGATCGACATGGGCGGCCCGATCACTCGTACGCGCGGCGCCAAACCTGCCGCGCTACGCATGGTGCAGTTCTTTGCAGCCATGGCGCTGAACGTGAAAGGTGAAACCATCCAGAATGGCCTGCCCGGCCAGGTCAGCACCATGACGCTGCGCGCGCCGGTCGGAGTGATTGGCGGCATCATTCCGTGGAATGGCTCCATCGTATCAATCTGGTGGATTCTGGGCGCGGTTCTCGCCACCGGATGCACTTGCGTGATCAAGCCTGCAACCGAGGCCTCGCTGACAGCGCTCCGCCTTGCCGAAATGCTCTTGGACATCGGTGTTCCGCCGGGTGTCATCAATGTGGTTTCCGGCGACGGCGCAGAAGCCGGCGACGCTTTGGCACGGCATCCCGACGTCGATCGAATCGCCTTTACCGGGTCGACCGAGACAGGTCGGCGGATCATTGATGCCTCCAAGACCAATATCAAACGGCTGCAGCTGGAACTTGGCGGCAAGTCGCCGGACATCGTGTTTGCAGACGCCGATCTGGACAAGGCGGTGCCGGGGGCGGCGATGGGCGCCTTCGCCAACTCGGGTCAGATTTGCTATGCCGGCACCCGTATTCTGGTGCAACGCAGCATCGCGCAAGAGTTCACCAAGCGGCTGGCGACGTTTGTGGCCCAGTTGCAGGTGGGCCAAAGCCTTGATCCCAACGCCCAGATCGGGCCGGTGATCTCGGCGCGCCAAAGCGAAAGCGTACTGTCCTATGTCGAAGCAGGCCGGCGCGAAGGGGCGACGCTGGTAACCGGTGGCAATCGTCTGGAAGGCGCCCTCCAGCGCGGTTATTTCATCGAACCCACCGTCTTCGCCGATGTCGACATGGGCATGACCATTGCCCGCGAAGAAATCTTTGGCCCAGTCGTTTCTGTGATCCCTTTCGACACACTGGAAGAGGCGGTCAAGATCGGCAACCAGACCGAATATGGCCTCGCCGGGGCGGTGTGGAGCCGAGACATCTCGACGGCGCTGAGTGTCGTCAACGGTATCCATGCCGGCGCCATGTGGGTCAACTGCTATGGTCTGATCGATCCGCTGACTGGCTTCAATGGTGCCAAAATGAGCGGCTATGGGGCCAAGGGCAGCACGGCCCATCTGGACACCTACCTCTATACGAAGAGCGTCTACATTCAGCACTGATCACGGCGGCACAAGGCGCGATCAGGCGGACAACCCTGCCTGATCGACCCTCGCCCGATCCGATGACGGGCGTGGCACCCACCTTGGGTGCCAAGGTTCGGTCATGGTTCGTTTCCAGGATAGCAGTCTCAAGGGGGGGGGTAAGACGAAGCAAGATGGCAAACACGGGCAATCAGAAGACATTCGACTACATCGTGATTGGCGGCGGAACCGCTGGCTGTGTGATGGCGGCCCGGCTGTCAGAAGATCCGTCATGCCGCGTCCTGCTGATCGAGGCCGGCGCCAGCGATTGGAGCCCGGCCGTTCGCATTCCGATGGGCGTGGGCCTGCTAAGGCAAAAGAATCTATTTGATTGGGGCTATCTTACGCAACCGCAACCAGAGCTGCTGGGCCGCCGCATCGAGATGAAGCGCGGAAAAGTGCTGGGCGGCTCATCGTCAACCAATTTCATGGCGCACAACCGAGGCGCAAGATGCGATTTTGACATGTGGGTTGAACTCGGCGCCACCGAATGGTCCTATGACACCCTTCTGCCCTACTTTCAAAAGTCGGAAACTTGGCATGGTGCCCCGGCCGAAAACCGCGGTACCAACGGTCCGACTAATGTCAAATATACCTGCACCTCTGATCCGCTCGGGATGGCCATTCTGGCGGCGGCGGCAGCCAGCGGCTTGCCTTTCTGCAACGATATCAACGGCCCTGCCCCTTTCGGCTTTGGGCTTGCACAATCGGCCATTCACAAAGGCAGGCGGGCCAGCGCCTCGCATGCCTATCTGGACCCTGTCCGCAGGCATCGCAAGAATCTCCATGTGATCACCAAGGCACATGTGACTAAGCTGCTTTGTCGGCAGACCCACGTCGTCGGCGTGCAATACCTGCACAAAGCGACGAGCATCGAAGCCTTTGCGGAAAGTGAGATCATTCTTTCCTCGGGCGCCTTCAATTCGCCGCAGATCCTGTTGCTGTCCGGAATCGGGCCCGCGGCACAACTGCGTGAACATGGTATTCCGGTTGTTCAAGACCTATCCGGCGTCGGCAAGAACCTCAAAGATCACCTCTCCGTGCCGCTTGAATACCGACGGATTGGCGACGATAGCCCCCTGCACACGATGCTGCGGTTTGATCGTCTCATGGCCGCCATCTTTCAGGCGGTTGTCTTGAGGCGCGGTCCCGCAACGTCGCTGCCGAGCGGAGTCAACGCGATCCTGAAATCGTCACCTGACCTTGTCCGCCCCGACCTGCAAATGCTGTTCGGGGCGGGGGCTCTGGAGGCAACCGCGTGGTTTCCGGGGCTGAATGATTGGAGTGACCTTTTCTACCTATTACCGGTCTTAGCCCGCCCTGAAAGCGTCGGTGAGGTTCGCCTCAAATCTTCCGATCCCTTGGCGCCGCCCCTCATCGACCCGAACTATTTGACTTCAAGAAAAGATGTCGAAACTTTGGTCCGCGGCTTTGAAATTGCCCGCGATATCGCGCAACAACACGTCGTGGACCCCTTCCGGGGAGCCGAACTGAGACCTGGATCCAATTGCCAAACGGCCAGCGAAATTGAGTACCACGTCAGGGCAAGCGCCACGACAGTCCAGCACGCCGCCTGCACCTGCCGGATGGGCAGTGATGCAATGGCTGTTGTCGATCAGAAACTGCGCGTCCATGGCATGGAGAAGCTCAGAATTGTGGATGCCTCCGTCATGCCGGAAATTCCGGGCTGCAATATAAACGCGACGGTTCTGGCTATGGCAGAGCGCGCTGTTGACATTCTCAAGGTGTGATCCCGACATCAGCCGGCTTGATGCAGGGCCGCAGACCCCGCGCTGGGTCGCCTGAGGCGAATTCACCTCGGTTCGAATCCACCCTTTTCAAATGAAATGTCACAATGTGGCATTTCATTTGACTTAGTGCCCGGATCGGGACATCAACGCCCAAGGGCCCAGTATCCAGGACCGGCACCCGTCAGTCTGTCGCCACGCCGTGTGAACTGAAGAGTTTCAACAACATGATCATCACCATGACACTGAACGAAAAGCTGTGCAGCCTCACCGTGGATGATCCACGCGTCACGCTGCTCGACCTGTTGCGGGAGAGGTTGGGCCTCATCGGCGCCAAAAAAGGCTGCGACCGAGGGCAGTGCGGGGCCTGCACCGTTCTGGTTGATGGCAGGCGCATCAACGCCTGCCTGGCGTTGGCGGTTACGATGAACGGGCGCACCATATCAACGATCGAAGGTTTGGCCAAAGAGGGCACTTTGCATCCGGTCCAGGCTGCCTTCATCGCGTGTGACGCTTTGCAATGCGGATTCTGTACTCCGGGGCAGATCATGAGCGTGATGGGCCTGGCGACCGAAATTGCGCCCACGTCAGACCGAGAGCGGATCCGCGAAGCGATGAGCGGTAACCTGTGCCGGTGCGGTGCCTACCAAGGGATCGTCGATGCTGTCGTGGAATATCATGGGGCCAATGCAGCGATCGAGGCCAGCCATGAAAGCTTTTGAATATCTCCGCCCCGCCACGCTGGAAGAGGCGCAGTCCGCCGCCTTGGGCCAGAATGCGGTCTTTCTGGCAGGCGGCACCAATCTTGTCGATCTGATGAAGGTCGGCGTGGCACGGCCGGACCGCGTGATCGACATCACGGGCCTGCCGGATCTGGACCGGGTTGACTATCTGGAAGATGGCAGCATCCGCATCGGCGCGCTGGTCCGCAACACCGACCTTGCCCGGCATCCGCAGTTCAGTCGGGATTGTCCTGCTGTGGTCGAAGCGATCCTGTCGGGGGCGTCCGGCCAATTGCGCAATGCCGCCACGACCGGCGGCAATATCCTGCAGCGGACGCGGTGTGGCTATTTTTTTGACCTCGCCAGCTCCTGCAACAAGCGCAACCCGGGAGCAGGCTGTGCAGCGCATCACGGCGAAAGCCATGCCACGGCGGTTCTGGGGTGGAGCGATGCCTGTATTGCGACCCATCCTTCGGATTTCAGCGTGCCAATGGCGGCGCTCGATGCAGTGGTGGAGATTGTGGGCCCCGCTGGCCGGCGCAAAGTGGCGCTGGACGCCTTTTACAGCCTGCCTGGCAACACGCCTGAGCGCGAGACGGTTCTTGACCCGGGCGAGCTGGTGATCGCCCTGTGGCTTCCGCCTTTGGCCCGAACCTTCGCGCCGCACGCGCGTTATCTTAAACTGCGCGACCGGACTTCGTTTGCCTTTGGTGTCGTATCGGCTGCGGCAGGCCTTGTCCTGCAGGACGGGGTGATCACCAATGCTTGCCTCGCCTTAGGCGGGGTGGCGTTGAAGCCTTGGCGGGCGCGGGCGGCAGAAGCCGCATTGGTCGGGCGGCCCGCAGGCGAGGATGTATTTCGTGCGGCAGCCGACATCGCGCTGACCGACGCACGGTCCATTGCCCACAACGGCTACAAGATTGAACTGTCCCGAAGACTGATCCTGCGCGCGCTTGAAGCAGCGCTGGCCGGCAGCGACAGCCAGCCGGCCCTTCCCGCGTCGGTCTTTTCCACACAACCGAGAGTACTCGCCGATGGTTGAAAATCCGCGTTTGACCGAAGCCGCGCCCCGTCGTCACGGCTCCAGCGCAGGCCAACCCCTGCATCGCCTTGATGGCGTCCTGAAAGTGACCGGCGCCGCCGTTTACGCCGCCGACAACAATCCTCCGGGGCTGTTGCACGCGGTGATGGCCACCAGCAGCATCGCGAATGGCAGGGTCGTCGCGCTGGATGTAGTGGCGGCAAAACGCCACCCCGGTGTGGTCGAAGTGATGACGCCGGAAAACCGGCCTCCGGTTCTAGACCCGGCCCGGCCCGGTGCTCCTTTCGGCTGGCGGATGGATGTGCTGCAAAGCGATATCGTCCATTATGCCAAGCAACCTATCGCCGTCGTAATCGCCACTACGCTGGAGGCCGCCACCGAAGGCGCCGCCTTGCTGGCACCGCGCTACGCCGAAGAGCCGCCGACTGCGGATTTTGACACCGCGGAAACATACACCCCCTCGGCCGCCGGCGTCTTCAGCACTCGGCGCGAAGCGGTTGGGGATGTCGAAGCGGCCCTTGCGGGCGCTACGTTCCGGCTGGACCAGACCTATGAGACGCCGGCCCAGTATCACAATCCGATGGAGCCCCATGCCATCGTGGCCACCTGGGACGGTGACAAACTGACCGTCGACACACCGAGTCAGGGGCTTGGTCCGGCCGTGAGCAGGATCAGCGAACTCTTCGACATTCCCCCCGAAAACATTCACATCCACAGCCCGTTTCTGGGCGGTGGTTTTGGCAACAAAGGGTTTTTGGCCGGCCCGCAAGTTCTGGGCATCCTGGCGGCGCGGCTGGTCGGCAAACCCGTCAAACTGGTGATGCGGCGCGATCAGATGTTTGGCCCCCTGGGGCACCGCGGCAGGACCAGCCAACGGTTGCGACTGGGGCTGGACGGCGACAACAAGATGGTAGCGCTGCACCACAGTGTCAAAGCGGCGACCAGCGTCTTTGACGAGTTTGTCGAACCCGCCGCAAAAATCTCGCATACGCTGTATGGCAGACCCGCGATCCTAACCGATCACGAGGCTGTCGCCCTGCACATCGGCACGCCCGGTTTCATGCGCGGGCCGGGCGAAGGCTCCGGCTCTGCCGCGCTGGAGGTGGCGATTGACGAGGCCGCCTTTGCGCAAGGGATGGACCCGCTGGCGTTCCGGCTGCACAACTATGCCGAGGTCGAACCTATTTCTGGCAAGCCCTTCTCATCGAAAGAACTTCGGACCTGTTACGCGCAGGGAGCCGCGCATTTTGGCTGGGCCGAGCGGCCAATTCAACCGGGGCAGATGCGCGACGCCGCAGGCTTCAGGAAAGGCTGGGGCGTTGGAACCGCGACCTTCCCGACCCTTATGTTCGACGCCGAGGCGCTGACCATTCTGCTGGCCAACGGCACAGCGAGAGTGGAGCTTGCCGCCGCCGACATGGGGCAGGGCGCCTGGACCGCCCTTGCGCAGATCGGGGCGGACAGCCTTGGCCTGCCCATCGACCGGGTAGAGATGCGGGCGGGCGATTCCAAACTGCCGAATGCGGGCGTTGCGGGTGGTTCGGCCCATACCGCCACCGCGGGCAGTGCGATCCATGTCGCGGGCACCGATCTTGTGGCCAAGCTTGTGCAGATTGCCATAAACGACAGGCAGTCACCGCTTTTTGGCGCGGGCAACACGCAGATCGTGGCCCAAGGCGGCGCGCTTTTCTTGCGCGACGACGAAGGCCGCAGGGACACCTATGCCGCGATCCTTGGCCGTGCCGGTCTGCCCGAACTCCGGGCGTCGAGCGCCGTCGGGCCAAATGCCGCTGCCCAAGCCAAATATGCGATGCATGCCCATGGCGCCGTCTTTGCCGAGGTGCTGGTTGATCCCGATCTGGGTCAGGTTCGGGTGACACGGCTGGTGGGCGCCTTCGCCGCCGGTGCTATCATCAACCCGCATCTGGTCCGCAGCCAGTATCTCGGCGGCATGATCTGGGGCCAGTCCTTTGCTCTGCACGAAGAGGCGCTGCTGGATCGCTGCTCCGGGCGCATCATGAACACCGACTTGGCAAGCTATCATGTGCCAGTCAACGCTGATGTCGTCTCGCTCGAAACGATACTTGTCGAGGAAACCGACCCGCATGTGAATCCTTTGGGGGTAAAGGGCGTGGGCGAATTGGCCATCACCGGAACTGTGGGGGCCATCGCCAACGCGATCTGGCATGCGACGGGCATCCGTGTCCGCCGCTATCCAATCCGGATTTCCGATCTGATATCCTAGGTTCACTCCGACGGTCAGGAAACCAAAGTTGCGGCCCAATTCATTCATTGGGCCGCTACACTTCGATGCCCCGTCAGTCCATAAGGCGCACCGATTCTGGCGCATTTCGCAGCGCCGACCGGCGTCCATGCACCATATTTCCTTGAGAAATGACCGCAAAGGGTGTGACGACGCACCAATTCCGGTGTGAGCAACTTCCCGATTGATATTTTCTCACTGAAATGGAGACCGCACAGAAATTATGGCTTCCCGACGCTCAGACTTAATGTAATCTCAATATACGGGAATATATTTGATTCTTGGGGTGTGAGATCCAATGATCGTTTTCGTGACCTGATCTGACCTATGTCTACAGGCCGTAGCATTCCGTGACGCCGGGATGTCCTGAACTTTCCTGTCAGACGCCTTGCAGACCGCGTTACTGCAGCGCCAGATCAATAATCGGAGCGACGCACCCCCGGAACAAGGCTGTAGAAAGGATCGAAGAACCTGTCTGACACAGCACGTCCAAGTGAAGGAGGTCGCTTGGACATGTCACCCAGACGGGCACCCGCCAAGAATGGCGTTACGCACCGGGTAAAGGCGGGTCGAAAGCCCCGGGGGCGTGGCATCGACGACGAGGGAGGTTACATGAGCATTGTTGAAAGCTCGATCGGCAGACCCACACATGCCCCGATTTTGGGCCGGTCCGGCGCGTTGAACGGGGTTATCGGTCCGCAGCATTCGGCCCTTGAGGTCAAGAACCTGGCAAAAAGTTACGGCGCCACGAAAGCGTTGGTTGACGTCAGTTTCGTAGTGAAAGCCGGGACGGCACACGCGCTGCTGGGCGAGAATGGTGCCGGCAAGTCCACAACGATCAAACTGCTCAGCGGATTGATCCGTCCAGACAGCGGCACCATCTGCGTGAACGGCGCCCCGGTCGTGTTCAACGGCCCCGTAGACGCCGAAAAAGCGGGATTGCAGACGGCTTTCCAAGAACTGGCGCTGGCCCCGGATCTGAGCATTTTGCAGAACATGATCTTGGGTCACGAACCGCGCCATTCGGTCGGGCTGATCGACTGGGGCACCGCGCGTCGGTCGGTCGCGGAGCATTTCGAAAAGCTGGGACTTACGGATGTCAACCTGCGGGCTGAGGCGAGATGCCTGTCGCTCAGCCAGCGTCAGAAGGTGGAAATCGCCCGCGCCCTGTTCCGCCGGCCGAATGTGCTGTTTCTGGATGAGGCGACCTCGGCACTGACCTCGCGGGATGTGGACTGGTTGCAGGGGCTGGTGAGCGATCTGAAATCGTCCGGGCTGACCGTAGTGATGATCACCCACAAGATGCAGGAAATCCGCAAGTTCTGCGAACATGTCACGGTCTTGCGCAATGGGCGGGACGTGGGCTCCTTTGCATCGGGCGATGTAGCGGACGAAGACATCGTGGAGATGATCATCGGCCGCTCGCTGGACGCGACCTTCCCGAAGAAAGTTCCGGTATCAAGCAACTGCCCGCCAACGCTGGCGGCCGAGGGTCTTTGCTCCAAGGGGCGGCTGGACGGCTGCACCTTCAGCTTGCGTCCCGGTGAGATTCTGGGTGTCGCGGCCCTGCAAGGCATGGGCCAGAAAGAGCTGTTCGACCTGCTGTTCGGCGTCGAGCCGCCCGCGGCCGGAACCATAAGCCTGAATGACAAGCAGACACGCCTGGGCTCGCCGCGCCAGGCCATCAACTGCGGAATGGCGCTGGTGCCCGAAGAGCGCAAGACCGAAGGACTGTTCCTGCAGATGAGCGGCCTTGAAAACATGGTCGCGCCGATCCTGGACCGCATTGGACGTTTTGGCTTGCTGGGGCGCCGCCGCAAGACCATGGCCGTGGCCAGCATCATGAAGCGCGTGCAACTTGCGGACCGCGCAATTTACACGCGGGCGGGCGCATTCAGCGGCGGCAATCAACAAAAGATCGTCATCGGCAAATGGCTTTTGACCGAGCCGAAGGTGCTATTGCTGTTCGACCCCTGCCGTGGCGTCGATGTTGGCACCAAACACGAGATCTACCAGATGGTAAACGAATTCGCCGCAGCCGGTGGTTCTGTCCTGCTTTATTCGAGTGAAACTCCCGAGCTCTGCCAGATGTGCCACCGAGTGATGGTGCTGTATGGCGGAAAGATCGTTGAAGAGCTCTGCGCGCAGGGTCCGCATGATGACATCTCGGAAAAGGAGATCATGCGCGCCATGTTGGGCGACAAGAAACCCTCCGGGTCTGCTGCAGATATGGGAGTGGTGCATTGAACCACTCTCTTGCAACGGCCTGGTATCAACTGCACCGCAACCGCACCCCAGTGTTGGTACTGTCCCTGCTGATCGCGGTCACGTTGATCACCCACCAGTTCACGCCAAGCCCGCTGAGCTACTTTGACATCAGTTCGAACCTTGGCACGGGCGGCGGGCTTGCCTTGGCGGCGATGGGGCTGGCGCTGGTCGTCATTACCCGCGGCATTGACCTGAGCGTCGGGGCCGTCGTCTCTCTGGTCAGCGTTTCCGTCGGCTCGATGATGACCGACAGCCCGGAAAACCAGATCATGGTGTCAATCGCCGGCGTGCTGATCGGGGCGGCGGCCGGGGCGATCAATGGCATTCTGATCGCCTATCTGCGCATCCAGCCGATCGTGGTCACGCTGGCAACCTTGTTCATCCTGCAAGGAATCGCGCTGCTGATCATGCCGATTCCGGGCGGCTATGTCACCTCGTCCTTCATCAACTTCTTTGCCGGTGATGTCATTCCGAACCTGGTGCCAGCGGCCTTGGTCGTGATCCTGGCGGCGATCGCCTTCTGGATGGTGCTGCGCAACTCGCGGCTCGGGACGGCGATCTATGCCATCGGCAGCGATGAGAGCGCTGCCGCCGCGAACGGGGTGAATACACCCCGGGTCAAGTTTCTGGCCTATACGATCGCCGGCGCGTTTTATGGTCTGGCCGGCCTGTTTATCACCGCCCAGGCTGGCGGGAGTGACCCCTTGGTGGGCGCTACTATGCTTATCCAGGTGTTCACCGCCGTCGTGCTGGGCGGAACCTCTTTGACCGGGGGACGAGGCGGACTTGTCGGGCCGGTGTTCGGGGCCTTCCTGCTGATGAGCACGGTCAACACCCTGATGGTGTTTTCTATGCCCACCTTTCTGTCGCCGATATTTGATGGCGCCATCCTGATCCTGGCCGTCGTCCTCAGCTCGCTGATGTCGGAGAATTCGATCCTGCACAACCTAACGGATATCTACCGTCAGATCACCGGTGACCGCACCGCGCAAAGACAACTCCGGCCTCATGTGACAGAAGAGAATGAGTCGGCAGTGTCCCTGCCCAAAGCGCCGTGGCGCGTTTTACATGCCGAAAACATCCGCCAGGTTCTGCCTGCGCTGGCCGCTTTTCTGGTGATCGTGGGCGTGACCTTTGCCGTTTTCGGGCAACTTGGAGGGGATTACATCCGCTCCTTGCTGCTGCTCTCGGCGCTGTTGGGGGTCTTGGGCTTTGGTCAGGCCACGGTCATCATCACCGGCGGGCTGGACCTGTCGATCCCCTGGGCCATCACGCTCTGCGCCGTTGTATTTTCCAGCCTGGTGAACGGATCGGATGCGGCGCTGTCCTGGTCGGTTCCCGCGGTTATCGGTCTGGGCGTTCTGATCGGTCTGATTAACGGATTGGGTGTCGTGGTGCTTGGCCTGCCGCCCTTGGTGATCACTTTGGCAATGAATGGCATTCTGCAAGGCATGACGCTCTTCTATACCAACGGCTCACCCGAGGGCTCGGCGCCCCCGATGCTGCGCTGGTTCGTCAACGGCAGCGTCTTCGGGCTGCAACCTGTCGTCTGGGCCTTTGTGCCCTTCGTGATCCTTGCAAGTGTCTTTTTGACCACGACAGCGGCAGGCCGGCGTCTTTATGCGGTCGGAAACAGCGCCGTGGTGGCAAACCTGTCTGGCATCAACGTGCGGATGACGACGCTCCTGGCCTATGTGATCTGCGGTGCTTCAACGGGGCTTGCGGCGCTGTTGCTGGTTGGCTTCAACGGAGCCGCGACGCTGAGCATGGGCGACCAGTACCTTCTGCCTTCGGTGGCCGTCGTCGTGGCGGGCGGCGTGCTGATCACCGGCGGGCGGGGCCACTATCCCGGCGTCGTCTGCGGCGTGCTGATGCTGATCGCGCTCTATATCCTGATCGGGGGCACGATGCTGCCCGACGCGGTGCGCAGCATCATCCTGGGATGCGTTCTGATGGCTGCCCTTCTGGCGCTTCGCGAGGGGCGCACGACGTAAGCACCCTTGCGCAAGAGGATCAGACCGCGCCGGTCCGTAGGCCAGTCTGATCCTCTTGCGAGTGATTGTTGTATTGACAAAATCCCACATTGCAGGAACTAATAACGAAAAAGAGGCGCTGCCTCGATGTTTGGAGGGAATCGACCGGTGAGCAACAAGACAATTTTGACATGTGCCGTAACGGGGGGTGACGATGTCGCCCACAAGTTCAAACAGCTGCCCGTGACCCCGAAACAGATTGCGCAGGCCGTGATTGAAGCGGGTCAAGCCGGTGCAGCCATCGCCCATATCCATGTCCGCGACCCGGAAACCGGCAAGCCAAGCATGGAACTGTCCTATTACCGGGAGGTTGTCGAAATCATCCGGGCTTCGGGCAGCGACATCATCCTGAACCTGACCACCGGACCTGGTGCCCGATTTGTGCCCGGGCTGGAGGAAACCAATACTTTCGCCGCAGGCTCCAACGTCCGCCCGCCTTCGCACCGGGTCCGCCACATCCTTGAACTGAAACCTGAGATATGCACGCTCGACATGGGGTCGCTCAACTTTGGCAACGGCGCGCTGATCAACGTGCCCGCCCAAATCGAGGCGATTGCCCAGGGCATCCGTGAAGCTGGCTCGCTGCCCGAACTTGAGATTTTCGACGCCGGGCATCTGGCGCTTGCGCTGAAGATGCTGAAGGAGGGCACTGTGCCTGCCGCGTCGATCTTCCAGTTCGCGCTTGGCATTCCGTGGGGAGCTCCCGCAACAGCAGAGATGGTGGCCTATTTCAAATCCGCTTTGCCGCGCGATACAGTTTGGGCCGCCTTTGGCGTTGGCCGGGCAGAGTTCCCGATGGTCGCCCAAGCCTTCCTGATGGGCGGGCATATCCGGGTCGGCATGGAAGACAACTTCTATCTGAGCAAGGGCGAACTCGCCCAAACCAATGCCCAGCTGGTGGAAAAGGCCATCGGCATTATTCGCTCCATTGGCGGCGAAATGGCAACAGCCGCAGAGGCCCGCAGCATTCTTGGCCTGCCTGCAAAATGAGTGCAACCTGCTGCCGCGCGGCCTGCCTTCAACTGACGCCAGGCAATGACATTGCGATCAATCTGGCCGAGATTGCATGCTTGGTCGGTCTTGCCGTGATACAGGGCGCAACGCTCGTCGCGTTGCCAGAGTTCGCGACCTATCTCGACAGATCCAGTCAATCGATGCGATCGTCGGCCTCGGCCATGGAAGACAGCACTGTGTTAACGACGTTGCGCGCGCTGGCACGGCAGCATGGCATCTGGCTGCTGGTTGGCAGCCTCGTGGTCCTTGCCGACGGCACGCCGGACTCCAAGCTGGCGAACCGTTCGGTTTTGATCGCGCCCGCGGGCGAGGTAGTCGCGCATTACGACAAGATCCACCTCTTCGACGCCCGGCTGCAAGATGGTCGCACGGTCGGAGAGTCGCGCCACTACGTAGGTGGGGCCCGGGCTCCCGTGGTACGTACGCCGGTCGGCGCCATCGGGATGACGGTTTGCTATGACCTGCGGTTTCCGCAACTCTATCGTGGGCTTGCCCGCGCGGGTGCCGAGATTCTATCGGTTCCGTCAGCCTTTACCGCTGAAACCGGTCAAGCTCATTGGGAACCCTTGCTGCGCGCCCGCGCCATCGAGACGGGATGCTACGTTCTGGCCCCCGCCACATGCGGAACGCATCCGGGCGACTGGCAAACTTATGGCAACGCCATGATCATCGATCCCTGGGGCAAGATTCTGGATCAATGTGACGACCAGCCCGGGACATTCTGCATCGCAGATATCAACACGGCTTATTGTGAAAAGGTGAGGGGCCGCATTCCCAGCCTGACCACGAACCCCGAATTTGAAATTGAACAACTCGACATATCCTAACTGCGTGAGGGAGGAAACCATGGCCATGAAAATCGTCAACCCGCCGGAGCTGGCATCGCATTTTATCGGTGCGTCCGGCATGGCTTGGGAAGAGAGCGGCATCGAAAAGATCACGATGAAGATCCTGTACAAGGATGATGATGGGCGCTCGACCATCCTGTTCAAGATGGCGCCCGGTGCTGTCGTGCCGCTACACGAGCACACCAAACTGGAGCAGACCTATGTGCTTGAAGGGTCGCTGGAAGATGATGAGGGCGCGTGCAATGCCGGTGACTTTGTCTGGCGCCCGGGTGGAAACAAGCACATCGCCCATTCGCCCAATGGCGCGGTGATCCTGTCGGTCTTCATGGCGCCGAACAAGTTCATGGACGGCATCAAGTTCTTTACCGAAGAAGAATAGGCCCCCCACATATCCCGCGACAGACCCGGTACCATGGCCTGTCCCTGCGGGAGCGGAACAGACCGCTCCCGACCCAACGATGCGAAACTCTCAGGCTTTGTTCTGGTAAATTCGGGCCGCGACAGCTGTGTTCACCCCCAGCGACAGGGCCATGGCCAGAAAGACCCCGGCAATGCCCAATGGTCCTGCCAAAAGGCCCGCCGCGACCGGAAGCGTCGATTGACCGACCCGGTTCACCGCCAGCCGCAAGGAATAGGCGCTGCCCCTGATTTCCGGCGGCACGATGTCCGCCAGCCAGGCCAGAGTCAGCGGTGCTCCCAGCCCAAGACCAAGCCCGGCACAAAATAGTGAGATCGACATCACCCAGGGCTGTGCGGTCATCATCAAGACGCCGATCGCTGCGGACGACATGGCGAGACTCCAAAGCAACAGCTTGTCACGCCCGAGCCACGTCAACAGCTGGCTGAAAAAGAAGCGCGAGAGGATGGACGCACTCGCGCGCACCGCAAGCAGTACGCCAATCGTGCTCGCCGAAATGTTCTGCTCCATCCCATACAGCGGCAAATACATCACTAGAAGATCCATCGCGCCAAAGATGACCAGCGAGGAACAGGTGGCCAGTCGATATCCCGGGATGTGGAGCAACGTGATTGCCGTCCTTAAGACCCCTTGTTTCGCAGTGGACGGCGGATGGTACGGCAAGGCGATCAGCAGGGCGAAAGCCAGGGAGACGGAGCAAAGCATGCTCCCCGCCTCAAAAATCTTCTGCGTATCCGGCAGCACGCTTCCATTCGACAGAAGTGAGATGCCCAGTGGCCCCGCCGCCTGCGCCATCGCAATGGCAAGTGTCAAAGTCCCCAGGCTTTTCGCCCGCTCTGGTCCGACCGCCTTGCTGGCGGCGCTTTGTTGCGACACGATGCCAAGAAATTGTCCGGCCCCAAGCGCGATGCTGCCCAATAGCAATGTGAGAATGAATGATGGCGCCATCATGAGGGCAATCGCTGCGGCCATCATGGCCGCCGAGCCCCAGATCAGCGCCTGGGTCTCGCCGCGCTGGTCGATGTAGCGCCCGACATGCAGGCCCAGCAACGCCGGAAGCAAGCCAAAGGCGCCGCCGATCACGCCGATCCAGAGATCGCCCAGATGAATGGCCGCCGACTGATAGACGATGGCCATCCGCAACAGGATCGCAATCGCCTGCACCAGAAAGGCATGGCCGAGAAGAGTGATAACCCAGTACTTTCGTCGCACGCTCTATGGCCTCGTCAGTTTCATGCTTGCCGCTGCGCCCGAGCTACATGCTGACGCGGCCGGCATAAGCGCTTGCAGCGTCAGGCCGGCTTTTTTTGCGGAATGCGTCACAGCGGGCGACCGCTGCGGGCGAGTTCTGCGGCATCGGTCAGGGCCGCCACCCGCCAGCACAGCGCGGCAAGCGCCCGGGCGCGCGGCGCGCCGATGACGGGGGCGCATTGCTCGGTGAACTTGGTTTCCAGATCGGCGTCGCTCATCGGGTTGGCAGCACTTCCGACACAGTGTTCGACCACGTTTTCAAGCTGCCTGCCGTCGCTCAGATCCACCGTCAGGTTTGCGCCGTGGGGCGGCAGGGCAGGGTCGGCCTGCACCTCGACCAAAGAGCGCAGGCGCAGGATCGCCGGGTCCGTCACGACCGCATTGGCACCCTGCGCGATGCCGGCCTTGCCATAGGTCGCGGCGGCGGCAACCCAATGCTGGATGCTGAACTTGGCCTCAAGATGGTTCTTTGGGCGCGGGCGGTCGCCAAAGGTCACCGCACTGGGTGTCACGCGAAGGCCGATCCGCCGGATGTCAGCCGGGGTGAAGGCCTGTTCCCGTTTCAGCCGCAGCATCGCGTCGATTGCGGGGTGGACCACAACGCCGGTCGGAAAGGGCTTGTAGGTGTCCTGCAACAATTCAAACTGCGTCCCCAACCCATCCACCACGGCGGCAAAGTTGGGTTTGGTCGAAAACACGCTGGCAAAGCCGTGCCTGTCCTCGATCGGGCGCGGCGAGCTGGTGAAATCATGCGCGGCAAGCAGCGCCGCCCGCAGGCCGCTTTGCGCCGCCCGGCCAAAGATCAGCGAGGCCGCCATGCTGCCGTGTTCAACCCTTGTGCCCGCCGCCTCGGACGCGGCGATGCCCACGGCAAAGCGCAACTGGTCGGGCCGCAGCCCCAAAAGCTTGCCCCCCGCCAAGGCCGCCGCAATGCCGCCGACGACACCGGACTGCGACCAGGAAATATTGCCCTCGGCCGGGGCGAGGATCGTCATCCGGGTCAGACGGCAGGCAACCTCCACCCCGGCGGCAAAGGCGGTCAGAAACGTCTCGCCGCTGACTGGCGCACGTTCGGCAATGGCCAGAAGAACGCAGGCGACCGTGCCGCCGGGATGCAGAAGGGCCTCGGAATAGGTGTCAAAGAACGAATGCGCGGCACCCGCCAGACCGTTGATCAGCACCGCATGCAGCGGGTCGCTTTGCTCGGCCCGGCCCAGGATTGTGGTGGTGGGCGGGCCGCTGAACGGGCGCAAGGCGTCGTGGGCGCGGTCAACAATCTCGTGCCGGGCGCCACCTATGGCACAGCCGACCGCATCCAGCAGGGCGCGGGTGGCCTCCTGCACGACCGGCAGCGGCAGGTCCGCAAAGCGGAGGCCATGCACAAAGCCGACCAGCGGGCCGGTGGCGATATCGGAAGGGGCCTCAGCCATGGTGCGATGCTCCTGTGAAAGGCGGGGTCATCCAAGCCGCTCCCGCACCAGATCGGCGCCCTTTTCCCCGATCATAATGCTGGGCGCATTGGTGTTGCCCGAGGTGACGACCGGCATGATCGAAGCGTCGATCACCCGCAGACCTTCGATGCCGCGCACCCGCAGTTTGTGGTCAACGACGGCCATGTCATCCTGACCCATCTTGCACGACCCCGCCGGGTGAAACACCGACGAGGCGTCGCGGCGGACATAATCGGCAAGCTTTTCGTCGTTGTCGGCATCAGCGCCCGGCACAAGTTCCTTGTGCAGACGCGCCGCCAGCGGCGAGGCCGCAAGGATGCGGCGAAAGGCGCGGATGCCTGCAATGGTGGCGGCCAGATCTTCGGGATCGCCCAGATAATTCGGCTGGATCAGCGGCGCCTCTGCCGGGTCGGGCGAACGCAGCGTGATCGCCCCGCGCGAGGCCGGGCGCACCCGATAGACTGAACCGCTGATGGCGTCATAATTGTCGATCTCGACCTTGCCCGAGGGTTGGGCGGTAAAGGTCATGGCCCGAAAGCTGATCTCGATATCGGCGTAATCGACGGCGCTGCTGCTTTTCAGGAAAGCCGCCGCCGAAGAGGTGCCAAGCGCCAGATACCCGCTTTTCGTCAGGATATAGCGGGCGCCATGCAGGTATTTGCGCCAGCCACGCAGCGCGGCGTTGTAAGAGCTTTCCGGCCCGGTCTGCGCCTGGACGCGCACGGTCAGATGGTCTTGTAGATTCTGCCCAACCCCCGGCAGATGAGCAACGAGCGCCACGCCGTGGGCTTGCAGGTGCTGCGCATCGCCGATGCCCGACAGCATCAGAAGATGCGGCGACCGGATCGCACCAGCCGACAGGATTACCTCGCGCCGCGACTGCACAACACGCTTTTGGCCCTGCATGATGACCTCGACCCCGGTGGCCACCCGGTTTTCCAGCAGGATGCGGCAAACCTGGACGCCCGCCTCGACCGTCAGGTTACAACGGTCTTTGACGGGTTCGATATAGGCGCGGTAGCTGGAATATCTCTCGCCGTTCTTGATGGTGTACTGGACGGTTCCGGCGCCCTCCTGCTCGCCTAGGGCGAAATCGGCGCGATGGGGCAGGCCACAGGCCTTGGCGGAACTGATGAAGTCGTGGATGGTCGGGTGCACGATCGAAGGATCGCTGACGTAAAGCGGGCCGCTGGCGCCATGCGCCGCGCTGGCGCCGCGCATATTGGTTTCGTTGCGCTTGAAGTAGGGCAGCACGTCATCCCAGGCCCAGCCCGCATTGCCCTGCGCGGCCCAGTGGTCAAAGTCGCGCCGGTCGCCCCGGATATAGACCATGCCGTTGATCGCACTGCCGCCGCCCAAAGCCTTGCCTGCCGGCCAATAGATCTTTCTGTTGTTCAGACCGGGAACGGGTTCGGTCGTGTAGTTCCAGTTCACCTTTTCGGACTTGTGCAGCTTGGCCACCCCGGCAGGCGTCCGGTTCCAGAACCCGTCCGAAGGCCCGCCCGCCTCCAGCAACAGAACGTTGAGGTTGGGATCGTCGCTCAGCCTGCGCGCGACGGCACATCCTGCCGACCCGGCCCCGATCACGATATAGTCGTACTGATCCACTCTCTGCCCCCCACCGCGTCGAACATCACGATTTGATCGGCGCTGCGGCGTGACGCCCTGCATCCGATCACAGCAAAAGGCGTTTCCGCGCTTGGTCAAACGCGGCCGAACGCCTGTTGCGATTTTCCCCCAGCACTACCCCGCAGTCCGGTTTTGGTCAATAAAATCCCGCCATTCGCGACAACCTATTTTCTTGAGGCGCAGTTCCGCGCGGGTTTGACGATTCCAGACCAAAGGAAGAGGCGCAACGCTGCCGTTGCGCGCCACGTCACGGCCATTTGGCAGCGTCAGCGCGGGATGAAATTGTTGGAGGGGCGGATGGCTCCCATCGAGATCATCACGCTCTTGGTTTCAAGGAATTCATGGATCGCTTCGATCCCGTTTTCACGCCCCACGCCGGACCGCTTCATGCCGCCGAAGGGCATCAGGAAGCTGTAGGTCCGGTAGGTGTTGCCCCAGAAGGTGCCGACATGCAACGCCTTGGACATCCGCATCATCCGGCCGATATCGCTGGTCCAGACGGCTGCGTTCAGGCCATAGGCGGTGTCGTTGCCGACCTTGATCGCCTCGGCCTCGTCTTCAAAGCCGATGATGGCCAGTACCGGGCCAAAGACCTCCTCCTGCGCGATCCGCATGGCGTTGTTGACGCCGGTAAAGATAGTCGGCTCCACGAACTGCCCGCCAATGATGCCAGGGCCTTCTGCAGGCTTGCCGCCCAGCACACATTCCGCGCCCTCGGACCGGGCGATTTCGATGTAGTCCAGAACCTTCTGGAACTGGGGCGGTGTCGCAATCGGGCCCATCTGGGTGCTGGGGTCCATGGGATCGCCGATCTTGATCTGACGCGCCCGGGCGATCAGAAGTTCAGTGAACTTTTCCTTGATGGTGTTCTGGACCAGCAGGCGCGACCCGGCAGAGCACATCTGCCCCGCAGCGCCGAAAATGCCCGAAACGGCGCCCGCAGCGGCGAGTTCAAGATCGGCATCCTCGAAGATGATATTGGGCGACTTGCCGCCAAGCTCCATCGCGACGCGCTTCATCCCGGCGGCGGCGGCGGCATAGACCCGGGCGCCGGTCACATCAGACCCGGTAAAGGTCACATGGGCGATGCCGGGGTGTTCGACCAGCGGCGCGCCGATGTCCGTGCCAAAGCCGGTCACGACGTTCATCACGCCGTCGGGCAGGCCGGCCTCCTTGGCCAGGGCGGCGAATGCCAGCGAGCCGACCGAAGAGAATTCCGACGGCTTGACCACCACCGAACAGCCCGCCGCCAGCGCCGGGGCGCATTTGATCGTCAGGAAGTGGAGCGGCGAGTTCCAGGCCGTCAGGGCCAGAACGACGCCGACCGGCTCACGGTAGGTCATGCCCAACAGGTCGGGCTTGTCCATCGGCATGACCGCGCCTTCGATCTTGTCGGCCAGCCCGGCATAATAGTACCAGAACTCCGCCATATAGCGCAGGCCGCCAAGGGTTTCGGCCAGAAGTTTGCCATTGTCGCGCGCCTCGAGCTGCGCGAGACGGTCCATGTTTGCCAGAACGTGGTCGCCGATCTTGCGCAGAACCTTGCCGCGCTGGGTGGCGGTCATGGTCGCCCAGGGGCCGGTGGTCATCGCGTCATGCGCCGCCTGCACCGCCAGATCGGCATCGGCCTTGTTGCCCTTGGCAACCTGGGCCCAGGCCTCTCCACGATAGGGATCTACCGTGTCGAACCATTCATCAGAGGCCGGAGCGACCTCTGCACCGTTGATCCAGTGGTTATATTTCTGCATGTTCCGTCTCCGCAAATTTGGGGTGTGGGCGCCGCCGGCACCTAGTGGAAAGATCGGCCGCCATCGACGGAAAGCGCTGCGCCTGTCACATAGGAGGAATCCTCGCTGGACAGGAACAAGACCGCCTTGGCGATTTCAAGCGGATCGGCCAGACGCTTCAGCGCGTAGTTGCCGACGTTCTGGCGGTAGCCATCGGCCATCTGGGTATCGACCATGCCCGGGCAGACACAGTTCACCCGGATTCCGGGCGCCTGATCGGCGGCGAGCGAGCGGGTAAAGGTGACGACAGCGCCTTTGGAGGTCGCATAGGCCGTCAGTGCCGGGGCATTCGACAGCAGACCCTGGGCCGAGGCGATGTTGACGATGGTGGCGCCGGGCGACTTCTGAAGCCAGGGCACGCAGGTCCGGGCGACGGTGTAGGTGCCAAAGAGGTTGACCTCGATGATCCGGCGCCACTCGGCGACCGACATGTCGGTGATGCTGCCCTGCGCCATGATCCCGGCGGCGTTGACCACGCCATCAATCCCGCCCATGAAGGCCGCCGCCTCGGCGACCGCGCGTTCAACGGCGGGGGCGTCGGTCACGTCGGCGTGAAAGGCCTTGCAGCGGCCCGCATCGGCCGCCGGCAGCACGATTTCGCTGCTGCGGTCGAACAGGGAAACCGTGGCCCCCTCGGACAGGAACAGCTTGGCGATCGCGTTGCCGATGCCGGCAGCCCCGCCGGTGACCACGAATTTCCGGCCAGCCAGCCGCTGCATTTTCACGATGTCATTCATTGTTCAGGACTCCGGTATTTCGCATTGAGTTAGTGTCGCATGGCAGAGGGTGCCAAACTTCAATTCAGCAGGTTCGGCAAAAACAGAACCAGTGAGGGGAAAGCGATTAGCACGATCACAAGCACCAGATCGGCTAGGATGAACGGCGCCACACCTTTGAAGATCCGGCCAACAGAAACTGCATCGCCAACAACCCCTTTCATGACAAAGACGTTTAAGCCAACAGGCGGGGTAATCATGCCAATCTCAAGATACTTCACCAGTAACACGCCGAACCAGACGAGATTGAAGTTCATGGCATGAAGGACTGGCAGGAATATCGGCAGCGTCAGCAGCATGGAGCCCATTGGATCCAGAAACATTCCTAGAAAAAGATAAACCAACGTAATACCCAAAAGGAGCGTGTACTGATTGCCCGAAATTGATACGATTGCCTCTGACAGCATAGCCCCTGCACCGCTAAATGCGAGGAATCGCACCAACATGCTCGCACCGATGACAATGATGAATAGGGTGGCGCATACATCTAACGTCTCGCAGAAGGAATCCCATATGCCCTTCAACGAGATAGTCCGCGTTACCAAGCAAAGCACCAAGACAATGACGGACCCGACGGCCCCGGCTGCGGTCGGCGTGAAAACACCCGCAAAAAGGCCGCCGAATACTGTAAGAATGATCATGATTGTCGGAAGAATGGATCGCAGACTCGAAAAGCGATCCGCCCAAGTGTAGGCCTCCGGGCGGCGTGGCGCCATATTGGGCTTCAAAATCGCAGTTAATACGACGACGGCAATGTAGCCGACCCCGGTTAACAGACCGGGCACCACACCGGCCACGAACAGATCAGTGATCGACACATTCGCGATAATGCCAAAGATGATCAAAAGGATTGAGGGCGGAATCAGAGCTCCTATCGTGCCAG
This sequence comes from Rhodobacter sp. P1_C2, assembly GCF_056406375.1. Taxonomy (NCBI): domain Bacteria; kingdom Pseudomonadati; phylum Pseudomonadota; class Alphaproteobacteria; order Rhodobacterales; genus Rhodobacter; species Rhodobacter sp. P1_C2. The sequence continues at coordinate 53,078 of NZ_JBFUAG010000014.1, read as the reverse complement.
CGGCAGCAATAGATCCAGTAGCCAGCCCGACATCATAACCTGATTTAAGCATCTCCGGAACAGCAATTCGGCCCATCGATGCAGAACAGGCCACAGACGAACCCGTGACAGCAGCGAAACCAGTAGCACCAAAGATTCCCGCGATGGCAAGTCCTCCGGGAATTCCGTTAAGCCAGACCCTCGCGGCACTGAACAATCCGGCCGTGACTTTCCCATGGTAGGCGATGTATCCCATCAGGATGAAAGACGGAATGGAACTCAATTCCCACTGGCTCGCGATCCCATAAGGAATAACGCCGATCATTCCCATGGCGACCCTGTTGCCGGCGATGATCCAGGTTCCGACGAACGATACTGCTATAAGAGATACGGCTACCGGAATACGGATCAGCACCAGTACCAACAATGCTCCCAATCCTAGGAGACCAATTATTTCAGGACTCATTTGCATTTACCCCTGGCCCAAGTTGAGTTTTTCGACGATCATTGTTCATTTTGCCATTGCTTGAGGAGCTTAGCGAATACAACCAGAACCACAAGAAATGATCCGATGGGCACAAGATAGTACGACGGCCAGCTAATCAATTTTATTCCATATTCCAAATCGTAAGAACCGGACTTCGTCTTGGCGATGGCATTCTCCAGACCTCGCCATCCCATGATGGTAAAAACTGCCGTCGTCAGGAGAGAGGCAAACACGGAGCTCGCCGCCTTCATCCAGCGGGGCATCGCCTCATGTAGAAAATCCACAGAAATGTGCGATCCTTTCATTTCCGCAAGACCTATACAAAGGAAGGTGATGGTGACCATGTAGTAATTGGAGACAACCAGATAGGTCACTGGCAATGGGAACGACAGAAGATATAGGCACAGCACATGAATCGTTACGTGCACCATCATCAGGCCGATGCATATGGCGCCGCAGACATAGGTGAACCGCATTAAACCATCTACAAACATATTCAATGGCTTGGACATCACTTCTCCTCCGGTTTATTCAACCCTGTGCATGGCGTACCGAACCAATGCACATATCAAATTGATCTCAATCTTGGCAAACGAGAGCCAAATTCCTGCTTGCAGCGTTGTGCAGGTGGCTCTCGTCAAACTGATGACGTCAGTTCATCCCATAGGTCGCAAGATCAATCTTCGAGAAGATTTGCTCGTCATAGATCCGCTGCATGTCTTCCATGGTTGTGACGCCGTTCATCAGATCCAGCCATTTATCGACTAGGCCATTGATCGTCGCAACTTTGGCGTCGATGTCAGTCAGCTTCGACACATTTGTGTATTGTTCAATCACCATCTTACGATTGGTTGCGTTCATATCAGCAGTTGCGGCGGCAAGATCAGGGGCCGGTTGAAGGATCTCGATGCCCTTCGCCTTGGCCGCATCAAGGCCAAGTTGAGAGTTCCTTGCGAGTTCATAGGTGAGTTTTGCGTTCAGGAAGAATGCAGCGCCCATCAGGGATCTCCGTGTATCGACATCGAGTGAGCGCCATTTGTCTGCGTTGATGTTCACAACGCCCATGCCTGAGAACACGCCCTGGGGCGCGCCGATGGTCACGCTCTTGGCAACGTCGACCAGGCGAAGCGAAATAAGTTCGGCCGGCGACATTGCGACGCAGTCCACCGCACCTTGAGACAGCGCAGTGAATACCTCGTTTGCCGACATGAACACACCGACTGCGCCCACGCCTGCTGCCCAACGAGACCAATATCCTGAAGCAGTGCGGATCTGCTTGCCCTTGAGATCGGCTAGAGTGGTCACTGGCTTCAGACACTCAAGCGCATAGGATGCCGAGGACTGGCCGCTGAGATAAACTTGACCCTGTTGAGCAAATTCCTGCTGGCATTCCGGGCAATGCAGCATGATGTATTCAGTGATCGCACCGGCCATTGCTGCAGGGGCTTGCATGACCTGCAGCGGATCATTCTTCGCGGATGCGAGTATGTTGAGGTCGGCAGGCAGGTTGCTGTTTGGATACTCTGCGCTGAACAGGGCATGGGCATTGAAACCCATATCGACAACATCATCACGGATGCCTTCTGGCAGTTGCGCAATGCCCAGCAGAGAAGCTCCGAAAAGCTCAATGTTGAGACCGCCATTTTCAGACGCATATTTCTTGAATGCGTCTGCCGCCGACGCATGCAGGCTACCTGGCGGATAGCCAAAACCAAAGGTGAGATCCGTGGCATTTGACGATGCGGTGGTCCCGACGGTCAAGGCAATGGCCAATACGAGGGTTGCGAGTTTTCTCTTCATAGTTTCCTCCCTGGAATAGATATCTTTCGGCGCGCCACTTTCGCTTGAACCCTGTTGAAAATTTCAGGATACAGCGGCTTTCCGACCGTTACTGCGTTGCAGTCGTCTTTTGTTTTTCCTTATCTACTGGGCTCAAAGATGACTGCCCCGCACGGCGTCTACGGCTCCTCCATGTATAATGCTTGATTCGCCATATTTTTCATATGTGGCCCAACCTGATAAAATCTGATGCGCGTTCTGCAATCGCCAAAACCGTTGCGTTTATATTGCAACCCGGTATTTCAGGCATCACCGAGGCATCAACGATGCGCAAACCTTCGATCCCGTGAACCGACAGTTTCTGATCGACCACACTCCGCGAATCCTTGCCCATCCGGCAGGTGGACGCCGCGTGCTGGACGGTCGTGGCGGTGTTGCGTACGTGGCGTTCTATGTCGGCCTGCGTTTGGCAGTCCGTGCCAGGCACCAACTCCTCGCCGCGGAAGGCATCCATGGGTGCCTGTTGCGCGACATCGCGGGCAATCTCGAAGCCGCGACAAAGCGTGTCGACATCCTGCCGTGCGGACAAAAAATTTGGGTCGATCAACGGCGTCACGAAGGGGTCCGAAGATCTGAGCTGTACCTCACCACGGCTTTCCGGCCGCGCAAGGACTGGGCGCAAGTAGAAAAGATCCTGCCAGTTCGTGAGACCCGGAATCCAAGCGGCGGCCTCCATGGCACCTGCGCCGAACAACATCTGAAGGTCTGGCATATCAATATTGGGCTTCGACCTCAGAATCGCGTTTACGCCACTTGGCAACACGGTCGCCGGGCCTTGTCCAAGGACCATCGCTCGAACGATCGAAACGGCCAGCCGGTCGATCCGCAGCATTCTGTGAAGCGGGCCTTCGGGACCGATCCGCTTATAAGTCAAGGGCAGTGACAAGTGATCTTGCAGATCCTTGCCCACGCCAGGCAGGTCCCCAACTACTGCAATCCCGTGCTTGCGCAGCGCGGCCGCCTCGCCAATCCCCGAAAGCATGAGAATATGGGGTGTGTTAAAGGCGCCCGCCGAAAGAATAACCTCCCGGCTTGCCTCTACGCGGCAGAGCTTGGAGTGGCGGATATACTGAATCCCCGTCGCACGCGTACCCCGGAAATTGACCTTTGTCACATGGGCCCGCGTCACCACTTGGAGGTTACCGCGCGAGCGACGGATGGGATTGAGGTAGGCGCGCGATGAACTTGCCCGCTTGCCATTGTGGATTGCCGATTGAGCCAGGCCGAAGCCGACAGGATCTGGTCCGTTCAGATCCGCACAGATCGGCTGACCGCTGGAAGCAGCCGCGGCAAGCACTGCCTGACCGAGGGGATCGGTGGTACAGGTGTAGCGTACATGTGTCGGACCCACAGTGCCGCGGGCCTTCTCTGCGGCACCTTCCCAAGTTTCCAGCTGCTTGAAATAGGGCTCCATCGTTGAATGCGACCATTCGGTAGCGCCAAGTTCGACCCATCGATCAAAATCCCACCGGGAGCCGCGATTGTGCGCCATGAAATTGATCGACGACGATCCCCCGAGCACCTTGCCACGTTTCATTTCAATACGACGATCCATAAGATGGGGCTGCGGTTCGGTGACATAGCCCCAATCGAACAGGTTCTTCTGACGGATCACGCCGACACCCAAGGGAATTTGCAGTACGGGGTTCCAGTCTCGCATACCGGCCTCGAGGAGCAGCACTCGGCAAGAAGTGTCCTCCGACAACCGTGCGGCCAACACGCATCCCGCTGTACCGCCGCCCACGATCACATAATCAAAAGAAGTCCTAACCTTGCTTCGCATTGATCAGAACATCCGGCGCGGCATGGCCATGCCCTCAGTCACGGCGAATGCAACGAGGCGATTGATAAGCCTCTGCATGTATTCATAATCCAGCGCAAAGGTTGGTGCGGTGTTCGGCATTGCCCCTCCCGGAAACGCTTTCGCCAAATCTGCACTGCACAGTAATAAATGTCAACTCGCGGGATTTCGTTATCCTATATTTTCGTAAGATCGACCGATCCAAACGCCGCATCGCCAGCCAGTCCCGCCTGACCATGCGGCGTTCGCAGAGGTGCTGACCGCTGTAGGTTGTCACTTTGGGCGTTCCCGCATCGCCAGCGAGACAGCCCGAAAAACATTAAGCACCTTCGCCAGAGGCAAGGAATGCAGCTCGATCCAAAAAACGACGCAGCGGCCGGCTTTCGCCATCCCAATCACGGCACAGGCGATGGATCCGGTTGAAATAGGCCATGCGATCCGCCGTCAGCGGGACGATCTCGACGATGGAGCCGAGCATCGCGGGCGTTTCGTAATAGGCCACACTCACCGTGCCATCCTTCATCCGCACCGAACCGATCTCGACAAATCCGTTTTTTTCCAGCCAGTTGCAGGCTGCGGGGAAGTCTTCTGGCCAAAAAGCGGAGTGGTGGAACCCTTCGCGGCCCTGGGCAAAAAACTCTCTGTACAGCGACGGATGGTCATCCTTGGGCTGGATCAACTCGATCTGGACGTCGCCCGTATAGGCAAAGGCGACATAGAAATCCATCTCCGTAACCTGGCCCCGGTAGAAGAAATCGCGCGGGCCACGCGAAGTTTCGATCAGGACAAAGGGGCCAATCCGCAACACCTCGGTCCAATATTTGATAGTGGCCTCGATGTCCTTGACGACATAGGCGAACTGGACGCGTTCACCCAGAAATCGCAGGGCGGCAGGAGGGCAGGGTATCATCAGGTGTCCTTCCGGGAGATTATTTCGGCGTAACGACGGCGGCAAGGCCCGCTTGGCACCGCCATCCTCGCGTCGGATATGCGACGCATTCTCATAACAATCCTACATTGTGGTACTCTGTGTCAACCGAGGCGAATCGAGCCGCGGGGGGATCGGGCTCTTGGCCCGGGCTCTGGGATCAAAGTTTCCCGATAGCCGCCGCGCTTCGATGTAATCCCGCATGTTGACACATTGTCCCATGCGTGGTGAATGTCACGCAGCGTGGCGGGGAAGCTTGCCGTACGTTCCGACCTGCATCCGGCGCGACAGGCCCTTGCGGACCGGATAGAAAGTCTATGGTCGCACGCGGAGGGCCGTAGGGAGGTTTATATGTGGCAAAAACCCGTCGTCGAGATTCGCGTCGAGGAATACGAGCGCGGAAAGCTGCCAGAGCTGACGGCGCTGTATAAAGAGTTCGCGCTTCCGGCCATGCTGCGGCACGGCGGCGCGCCGATCAACTTTTATGTGCCCAACGTCGGGCGGATCAACTGCGTCACGCAGCTTTGGGGCTATGAGTCGCTGTCCGACTACGACCGCAAACAGGCAGCGATCGCAGATGACCCGTCGTGGCAGCAGTATCTGTGCGCCGCCGACGGCATCGTCCGCTACCGCGAGAACCGCCTGACGCGCCGCATCGTTTTCCCCGGCAATGACCAGCTTCCCAACATCGCCACGACGAAGCGCGTGGTGGACTTTCGGACTTATCTGATCCATTTCAACAAGATGCCGACGTTTCTTGAGACGACCGAGCAGTTCGCCATGAAGGTCATGCTGCGCCATATCGGGCCGCCATTGGGCTATTACCTGACGACCGTGGGCAATTTGCAGCAAATCACCCATGTCTGGGGTTACGACAGCATGGGCGACATGGAAACCCGGCGCATCGCGCGCAATGCGGACCCGGAGTGGAAATACTACCTCGATGCGTCGCATGGGATTTACGAGCGGCAGGAAACCCAGGTTCTGCTGCGCATGAACCTTTTTGACGGCGCCTAGCGCGTGGCCAGACGGCAGGTGCGGCCAGAGGATATCGAAGAAGTCCCTTTATACGGGATTTGGTTGACTTTTCGTCGCCGAGAGGCTTAAGTTTGGCCCGAGGAGGCTCCCTGTGGTGAACCACGTCGGAGCAGCACGGGCCCCAATCACCCGAGAGAGAGGAAGTCACTTTGACCGAGACATCAGGTTTGTCCCAGATTGCCGGATATGGCGCAGCGATAGAGTGGCTGAAGGGCGGCCCGAAGCAGATGCTTATCAACGGCAAGCATGTGAACGCGCTTTCGGGCAAGACATTCAAGGCCATCAACCCGGCGACTGAAGAGGTTGTGGCCGAGGTGGTCGAAGGCGATTCCGCGGATGTCGATCTGGCCGTGGCCGCGGCGCGGGCGGCGTTTGAATCCGCCGCCTGGGCCAATATGACGCCGCATGTGCGGGGCAAATTGCTCAGCGATGTGGCGGATCTGGTCGACAAACACGCCGATCAGCTTGCCGTGCTGGAAACGCTGGACCTTGGCGCGCCGATCACCGTGTCGCGGAATTTCGTCAAATACTGCGCGCAGACCTTCCGCTATTATGCGGGCTGGCCGACCAAGATCATGGGCGCCACATCGCCCAGCGAGCCGGGGCGCCTGATCTATGGCCTGCGCGAGCCGCTGGGCGTCTGCGCGCTGATCAACCCGTGGAACGCCCCGCTGAACCAGGCCGCTACCAAAATCGCACCGGCGCTGGCCTGCGGGAATACCGCCGTGATCAAGCCGGCCGAGTTGACCAGCTTTACCACCCTGCGCCTGGCCGAACTGATCCTTGAGGCGGGCGTTCCGCCCGGGGTTCTGAACGTCGTGACCGGCTATGGCGCCACGGTGGGCAATGCACTGACCAACCACCCGGACATCAACAAGATCTCCTTCACCGGCTCGACAGCGGTGGGGCGGCAAATCCTTGCGGCCTCGGCGGGCAATTTCAAGAAAGTGACGCTGGAATTGGGTGGCAAATCGCCCAACATCATTTTCCAGGACGCCGATCTGACCAAGGCGATTGCGGCGGCGGCCAGCACCTTTACCCGGAACTCCGGCCAGATCTGCTCGGCCGGGACGCGGCTTTTCGTGCATGAGTCGGTCTATGATGAGGTCAGCGAAAAGGTCAGCAAGATCGCCGCGGGCTACAAGGTCGGTTCGCCGTTCGAAGCCGGGGTGGAACTTGGGCCGCTGATTTCCGCCAAGCAGATGGAACGGGTCTTGAGCTATATCGACGCGGGCCACGCGCAGGGCGCCAAGGCCGGGCTTGCGGGCGGGCGCAAGGGCGATGTGGGCTACTATGTGCAGCCGACCGTCTTCTCCAACGTCGACAATTCGATGAAGATCGCGCAGGAAGAAATCTTCGGGCCGATCCTGTCGATCATCTCGTTCAAGGACGACGACGATGCCGTCTTCCAAAGCAACACAACCGAATATGGTCTGGCTGCCGCAGTCTGGACCCGTGATCTGTCGCGGGCGCACAAGGTCGCGCGGCGCTTGCATGCCGGTCGCGTCTGGGTCAACACCTATGGCGAGATTGATCAGGTCATGTCGGTGGGCGGCTACAAGCAATCCGGCGTCGGTCGCGAAATGGGGCCGGAATCGATCGACGCCTATACCCAGACCAAATCCGTCATCGTCCGCCTGTAACCGCAGGTGACGCGCCGCGCCGGTCTGTTGGATCGGCGCGGATTTTTCGTTTATGCCTGATGCCGGTGTCTGGAAATCCGCCAGCCGCTGCATCACCCCACATTGGATTGCAGAGTAGAGACATGGACGACAAGACCACGCCCCAGAGCGGCTCTTTTGATCCGACCCTGTTTGACGCGGTGTTCAGCAGCCAGGCCGTGATCGACCATATCAAGGCCATCTCGCCGACCTCTTATGCCGCCGCCGCCCAGTTCTGGCATGCGCCGATGAACGGCAAGCACCTGTCGGCCCGGGTCAAGGAGCTGATCTACTTTGCAATGCATGCGGCGGCCTCGGCGTTGAATGTCGAGGCGCTGCGCCGGCAACACCGGCGGATTCTTGCGGCGGGCGGGACCGAGGCGGATATCCTTGACGTCCTGATCTCCATCGTAGGACTGGCCAACCACGCACTTTACGCATCGGTGCCGGTGCTGGAGGATGAGTGGAAAAAGGCAGGCAAACCCGATGTCGCGTTGCCCGAGGTCGATCCCGTCTTTGAAGCCGCCAAACAGCGATTCATTGATATTCGCGGCTTCTGGAACAGTGATCGCGACTCGGTGGCCCGGCAGATGCCGGCATATTTTGCTGCCCTGACTGACATGTCGACCGAATCCTGGTATCGCGGCACGCTGAGCCGGAAAGAGCGCGAGTTTGTCTGCATCGGCATCGACTGCACGGTGACCCACAGCTACGAGCCGGGCTTGCGGATTCACGTCCGCAATGCCATCCGCGAAGGGGCGACCAAGGGCGAGATCCTGGAGATTTTCCAGCTTGCCGCGCTGATGGGTCTGGAAGGTTTCGTGCTGACCGCCGAGGAAATGGCGCGCGGCTAGGCCTTTTGCGGCAAGCGTGGCGCATCCGGCCAGAATGATCCGCAGGGGCGCGCCGATCCGGCTGCGCCCCTGCGCTTTTTCAGCCCCGATCCGTGGGAAGCACCACCATCTGCGCAATCTGCACATGAGGCGGTTGTTCCAGCACAAACATCACGCTGCGCGCGATGTCTTCGGGCACCAGATACATGCGGAAGCGTTCGAAATAGCTGTTGGCCTTTTCCACATCGCCTCGGAAGCGCTGCGCCTGGATGTTTGTCTTGGTCAGGCCGGGATGAATCTCGGTGACCTTGATGTCATTCTCGGCCAGTTCTGCGCGGAGCGTATCGCTCAACATGTGTACCCCCGCTTTCGATGCGCCATAAGGTGTCATGGTCGGCACGATGCGCAGGGCATTGATCGAGCTTATATTGACGATATGGCCCCGGTTGCGTGCAATCATGCCGGGTAGGAAAGCATGCGTGACCCGCATGAGCCCGATCAAGTTGGTTTCGATGATCGACGCCCAGTCATCCACCGGGCCGTCTGCGAATTTTGTACCTCCTCCAAGGTGATGACCGGCATTGTTGATCACAACATCGATCGGTCCAAAGGTCTCCGGGATCTTATTTGGAAGGTTGCTGACAGCGGCCCCGTCAGTCACGTCAAGTTTGATCGTGGTCGCATTCGGCCCCAGTTGCTGCGCCAGTTCGTCCAGCGCACCGGCGTCCCGGTCGGCCAATACCACCAGATGGCCCGCATCCACCAGTGAGGTCGCAATGGCCCGCCCTATTCCACCCGCCGCGCCGGTTACAAAAGCTCGGAGAATTTCGGTCATGTCATTCGATTCCTTTGTCTGATTATGCCTCGGGTGCGAGGCCAAGACCCGCAGGTCTGGTGCATTGATGGATGAGCCGCCGGTTCAGGGTGACAGAAGGAGGCGCGTCGCCTCAAATTCGCCCAATCCGCGGGCCGTAGTAGATCGCGGCTGGTATCTGAACAAAATGCCACAATGTGGCATTAGTCAATACACGCGGCCCCATATCTGACCGAAACCATTGCCACAAAATAACGAGGCGGCGAACAGTAAAGCGGCGGCCTCATATTCATGGGCAAATCGGCCACCTTCTGACTTCCCCCTTTGCTCGTGCTTTAAAGGCGTGAGCCAGGATGGCATATTCCCTATGCTTTTTGCCATCTCCTGGTCGTGGCGCGTTCCTCAACCCGGAGCGCAGGGATCACCTCGCCTCAAAAGCTCACCGTTTCCTAAGGGCACAACCATCTATCGCTGACCCGTGTGACTCCGTATCTTTCCGCACCACAAGTCCCCCGGATGGTGCTGACTCAAGGATCGTGAGGAAAACCTGCGCAACGCTATTTTCATCGGAGTTCGGGAAGACTAGACTCCAGAGAGTCTCAATCTTCGGCATATTTTGCCGGCATGAATGGAATCGTACACTGGCTGAGAGGCGTGACTTTGACGAAGCAACAGACAGAGGATATGGGCGTGGCGCAAATTGAGGCAGAGTCGAAGCAAGAGGAAAGCGCAGAGATCAATGTCGCGGAGGCAGGTACAGACAGCGAACGCAGCGGTGCCAGCAGCCTGACCAAGATGCTGAGCATTCTTGACCTGTTCACCCCAGACGTTCCCGTATGGTCAACCACTGACATCATCGAGATTCTGGAGGCGTCACGCTCCACCGGCTACCGCTACATCAAGGCCTTGAATTCGGCCGGTCTGATCAGCGCCGTCGGCAACGGCTATTATATGCTCGGATCGCGAATCATCGAACTGGACTTGCAAATCCGCCGGACCGATCCGTTGCTACAGGCGGCCAATGGTATGCTGCAACAGCTGGTAGATGCCACTGGACACTCCGCACTGCTTTGCATGCATTTCCAGAACGCCGTACTTTGCATCGACGAATTGCGCGCGCCGCTCAGTCCGACCAACCTGTTCACCCGTGGCCAGCGCAGACCGCTGTTCCGGGGTGCAATTTCGAAAGTAATCCTTGCGCATTTGCCCAGCCACCGGCTGCGCGCGATCTTTGAACGCAGAACCGACGCCATAACGGAAGCGAACCTCGGCAAGACTTGGACTGAGTTCCGCGAGACTTTGTCGCAGATCCGCTCTGACGGTTTTGTGAAATCTGTGGGTGAGTTCAATCCAGGCGTTGTCGGCATCGCCGCCCCGATCTTCAATGTTGACAACGCGATCATCGGCGCCATTGGCATCGCCTGTGGACAAGAGGAACTGCGCGACACTGATCTTCAAAAGGTTAAGATGTCGGTCAAACGCGCGGCACGTGAAGTAACCCAACGGATGTCGACTATTACGACCGGCCTTGGCCTGCCTCCACGCGCCGTTGGGTGACCGAAGTCGCCTTGTGACATGACTTGGGCGCGGCGCTCCTGCCGTCAGGCCGCGTTGCTTTCAAGGCCATGAGTTGGCACGCGCTGACTTTCAATCCCTTCGGGCGGCAGGCGAACTCCCCACAGGTCTCCGAAATTAAATAGTCCTAAATAGTGCAATTTGAAGACGATTTTGCTCATAGAACCGGGATCTTGAAATTTCGGAGGAGGGCAGGTCGAGCCGCGCGGATCGGGGCCAAAGTCAGAACGTTGAGCATTTTTTTGCCAGCAAAGGGGATCACAAAGAGTTTCTCTCTTATAACATAAACTTAAACAGAACAAGGTTTCTATCCCCGGTCACATGGGGCGAGCGGCGATCAGCCGTTGGACGCCATGCGCGCCACGACAGATGACGTGCGGCACAGGGCATGGCCCAAACAGCAATTGACTATATCCTAAACTGTGGGATATCTTTAACAATATGCCAAAAAACGAAATCGCCGATGCGGATCGCAAGGTGACCAATTTGTAAGGAAAGTCCATGACTCTGACAGCCGACCTAGGGAAATTCCTTGAGACCGTAGCGTTCGACCGCTTGCCAACCGACTCCATCGCGCTTGCCCGAGATGCCTTCAGCGATACGATCGGCGTCATTATGTCGGGAATACCTGAGCAGATTGTAAGGATCGTCCATGACGAAGTATCGGTTGGCCCCGCTCCAAGGCAGGCCCGGGCTTGCTTGTCTGACCTATGGATTTCTGCACCAGATGCAGCGCTGATCAACGGCACGGCTGCCCATGCTCTGGATTTTGACGATCAGGCCCTGACAGGCCACCCCAGTGCCATTCTCGTGCCGACTATTCTGGCCGAAGGCGAAATGCGCGGTGCAACCGGCCGAGATATGGTGACCGCTTATGTGGCAGGTTACGAGGTTTGGGCCGAATTGGTCCGCCGCAGCAGTAACTACCATATGAAAGGCTGGCACCCGACCTCGGTTTTCGGGTCAGTGGCCAGCGCTGCCGCCGCTGCGGTCCTGCACAAATTGCCGGCAGAGCGCGCTTCGGCGGCCTTGGCCATGTCCGCTAGCCACGCCAGCGGTCTCGCCGTGAACTTTGGGACCATGACCAAGCCTTATCATGCGGGAATGGCCGCCCGCAGCGGAATCATCGCGACGCGGTTGGCCAGCAAGGGTGCTACCGCATCGAGGGTCGCTTTGGAACATCGCCGTGGATTCCTGACGGCTTTTTCGCCCACTCTGACCGCAGACTGGGATTCCCCTTCGAAGGTCGGCGAAGAGTGGCACATCCTTGGCCACCGCCTTTGCGTCAAGCGCTACCCGACTTGCTATTTCATGCATCGTTCCTTCGATGCGACAGCCAAAATGCTGCAGGGTCAAGGTGTGAAGGCCGATGATGTCTCGACGATCACGATCACCATGGGTCGGGGTCAGACCGATGTCTTGGTCAACGAACGTCCGCAGACCGGGCTTGAAGCCAAGTTCAGCGAGCACTTCGCCATGGCTGCGGCGGTAATTCTTGGACGCATGGGGATTGCTGAACTCAGGGACGAAGTGGTGCTGCGTCCTGATATTCAGGCGTTCCTGCCAAAGGTAAAATTGGTTCCGGTCGATGCCTACGACGCGCGCGACCCGGCGCATTCCCCGTCGGAGCGGGTGGTCGTGCAGCTGCACAGCGGAAAGACATTTGATACGGGCGAGATCAGGACTGTTCTGGGGCACGCCTTCGACCCGCTGTCGACAGAGCAACTCTGGGAGAAGTTTAGGGAATGCACGGCCACAACACACAGCGATACCGAGGCTGAGTTGCTGTTTGCGCGTTCGCAGATGCTGGACGAATTGGCATCCACCGCAGACCTTCCCAGCAAAGAGCGGCTGTTCGGATAGCGTTGCAATCTGGGCACCTGAAGCCGGTATGCGCCGGCAGAGTTTATGCCCGACCTCCCCCGTGCCGCATTGATCTTCGCGGCTTTAGGCAAAACGGACGAGCCTTGGGCCGCATCCGCAAAAGTGATCATAGAATCAAGGAGCAAGACCATGACTGACACCAGCCCCGTTATCTACACGGCTATGACGCATACCGTAGGCGGCCGCGAAGGCTCAGCCCGTAGTTCTGACGGGCGGCTTGATGTGAAACTTTCCAAACCCGGCAGCACCGGCGCAGGCACCAATCCGGAACAGCTGTTCGCAGCGGGGTGGTCAGCCTGCTTCGAAGGCGCCCTTGGCCTGGCCGCGCGCAAGATGAAAGTGGCTTTGCCTGTTGATATGGCCATCGATGCCGAGGTTGATCTGTGTGGCGTAAGCGGCGAATACTTCCTTCAGGCACGTCTCAAGATCAGCCTCCCCGGCCTCGACCATGATGTGGCAACACAACTGGCCGAACTTGCAGATCAAACCTGCCCCTATTCCAAGGCGGTGCGAGGCAATATCAAGGTCTCGCTCGCGGTCGCCTGAGTGTTCAGTCCCAGAGACATGAAACTTATCAAAGCACCATCCTTGGCGGACCAATTTCTGGCGACGCCGGATTCGACCGCTCGATCGCAACTGATCGGCCGGACCCGGCATTTGACTCGCCTATTGTCGGGCTGATGCCCTTCGCAGGCAGGTCGAAATTACCTGCACCGGCCAGGCACCCATCGCGGAAGAATGCGCTGCACTCATCCGCGAACTCTGCTCGAGCGAGGCTAAAATCAGCGGCAGTGATGCGGCCGCCTGGTTTGCGCCACGGGCCTACCCACGTCTGCAAGCGTTTTAGATAAGGTGACGCGGGGTGATCTCGGGGCAGGGTCCCGCAATGGTATCGCCAGTAATGGAGCGTTCGACCCGGCACACCAGTGCCCGACACCGTCCGCGCTGCGCACTATGCGCCGCCCGAAGGCAGCAGCGGCCGAATATCCGATCTTGAGAGTCGACCGCGCAGGACATGGCCGGATGCTGCCGTCTGATTAACTTGAGGGGTCCTGCCGCTTTCGCCGCCACCCTCCCTTGCGGTCATCGTGACCACAGGTTCAGCACTGGCCATTCTGGTCTTCCTTCCGGTCACGCTTCGTCAACCTCAAGCAGAATTGAGCGGTTCTGACGTACCGAGATTGCTAGGAGAGTAGAATGCGACGGATTGTTGTGACCAGCATGGAGGCCATCACATCCTTTGCTGGAAATGTCGAGATGCCTTGGTCGCATCTGTTGGCCGGCCGCTCAGGGCTCCGCAGGCTTGCGGATGAGGTGGGGGGATTTTCCGGCGAAGGTCACCAATCAGGACCGGCCGGCGGCGGTGAATTACGCGATATGCAACGGCTTGGGTCCGGCGGCATCAACGCGAGCGGGTCGTTCCGGCACTGGCGAGATCCAGACGGCGGCGCCCAAGGCAACCCTAGCTGAACCGCCGGTGTCAGACGTCAGGCCTTTCGCAAGCCCATCAAACCAAAGAGGGAAATGACTTCCATGATCAAATCCAACCTTGGTGACACGCACATCTTCCGGCATCGAGCGCGCGACGGCCCAGTCCCCGCGCTTTACTGGTTTGACCTCGACCAACCGAGTCCAAAGCAGAATTAACCTGCCCTCCACCGATCATGGACATCCGCTTCAGTCGTTTATACCGCAAATGTCGCGCGGATTGTGCAAGGGTGTTGTGCGCGCGATGCCCGGATTTCCGGGGATTTGGTATTTTGAGCAGAGATCATCTGACCTTATACCAACCTCGGACCAGATAACGTCCCGGAACTTTTCGCAAACTGCGACGCCTCAAGTCGAATGCTCCGGACTGGTCAGTGAGGAGGGGACCGGCGATGAACATTCACAAGGTGAGTGTGATCGGGGCAGGACAGATGGGCAACGGTATTGCTCACGCGTTCGCCCTTGCACACTACGATATCGTGCTGCACGACATCAACCCCGAAGGCCTTGAAAAGGCCGTTAAGACCATTGGCCAAAACCTTGACCGACAGGTCGCGCGCGGGAAAGTAACGGCGGATGAGCGAGCGGCCGCACTTGCCCGCATTCACACCTCCTTGGATATCAGCGAAGCGGGTGCAACTGACCTCGTGGTGGAAGCCGCAACCGAGCGCGAAGATCTCAAGAATGGCATTTTTGCCAACCTGCAACCGCACCTGCTTCCGCATACGATCCTGACCTCCAATACCTCATCCATTTCCATCACACGCCTGGCGAGCCGCACCGACCGGCCAGAACGATTCATGGGACTGCATTTCATGAATCCCGTGCCTGTGATGCAATTGGTCGAGCTGATCCGCGGCATCGCCACCGACCAAGATACCTGGGACACTTTGCACGAGGTGGTGCGCACTCTCGGCAAAACTGCGGCCAGCGCCGAGGATTTTCCGGCCTTCATCGTCAACCGTGTGCTGATGCCAATGATCAACGAGGCAGTGTACACGCTTTATGAAGGCGTGGGAAATGTCAGGTCGATCGACATGTCGCTGAAGCTCGGCGCCAATCACCCAATGGGCCCGCTGGAATTGGCTGATTTCATTGGGCTCGACACTTGCCTAGCGATCATGAACGTCCTGCACGACGGGCTGGCCGACACGAAGTACCGCCCCTGTCCGCTTTTGGTGAAATATGTCGAGGCTGGCTGGCATGGCCGCAAGTCTGGGCGCGGCTTTTATGACTATCGTGGCGAGACGCCCGTCCCGACACGCTGAGAGCCGTCCAGGCTAGGCCCGCACATCCGCACCCTTTAATCCTCTGAGAGGCATGACCATGGCACTGAAACCGAAAGATGCACCCGAGCTGGGCCTGTTTGATTGGCAAGATCCGTTCCGCTTGGACGACCAGCTTTCCGAAGATGAACGCATGATACGCGACGCAGCCCGCGCCTATGCGCGAGAAAAGCTGCAACCCCGCATCATCACCGCCTATCGTGACGAATCCACCGACCCCGCCATTTTTCGCGAAATGGGTGAAATGGGTCTGCTCGGCGTCACCATTCCCGAAGAATACGGCGGGCTCGGCGGCTCCTACGTTGCCTACGGCCTTGTCGCGCGGGAAGTGGAGCGCGTGGATTCCGGCTATCGGTCCATGATGTCGGTGCAATCCAGCCTGGTGATGTATCCGATCTATGCCTACGGGACTGAGGCGCAGCGCCTCAAATATCTGCCCAAACTCGCCTCGGGGGAATTGATCGGCTGCTTCGGCCTGACCGAACCTGATGCAGGGTCTGATCCGGCAGGCATGAGGACCGTCGCCAAGAAGACCTCGAATGGCTACGTGTTGAACGGCGCGAAGATGTGGATTTCCAACGCACCGATTGCCGATGTCTTTGTAGTCTGGGCGAAATCCGAGGCTCATGGTGGAAAGATCAAGGGCTTCGTGTTGGACAAGGGCACGAAGGGTCTCACGGCGCCGAAGATCGGCGGCAAGCTGTCTCTGCGGGCATCGATCACCGGGGAAATCGTTCTGAAGGATGTTGAGGTCGGCGAGGAGGCTCTGCTGCCGAATGTCGAAGGGTTGAAAGGCCCGTTCGGTTGTCTGAACCGTGCGCGCTATGGCATTGCCTGGGGCGTGATGGGGGCGGCGGAGTTCTGCATGGCGGCCGCGCGTCAGTACGGGCTTGAGCGCAAACAATTCAACAAACCCTTAGCGGGGACGCAGCTTCATCAACTGAAACTGGCGAACATGTTGACGGAAATCAGCCTGGGGCTGCAAGCCAGTCTGCGCGTCGGCCGTCTGATGGATGAGGCAAATGCTGCGCCGGAAATGATTTCGCTTATCAAGCGCAACAACTGCGGCAAAGCGCTGGACGCCGCACGCGTCGCCCGCGACATGCACGGCGGCAACGGCATCCAGGAAGACTACCAGATCATGCGCCACATGGTGAACCTTGAAACGGTCAACACCTATGAAGGCACCCATGACATCCACGCTTTGATCCTGGGGCGCGCTGTGACCGGGCTACAGGCGTTTTACTGAAAGAGGTGATGCGATGAAGGTTCTAGTGCCTGTCAAACGTGTGATCGACTACAACGTGAAGGTTCGCGTCAAGGCGGACGGGTCCGGTGTCGATCTTGCGAATGTGAAGATGTCGATGAACCCCTTCGACGAGATCGCCGTCGAGGAAGCTATCCGCCTGAAGGAAAAGGGGATTGCGACCGAAGTCATCGTGGTGTCGATCGGCGTGAAACAGGCGCAGGAGACTTTGCGGACCGCGCTGGCCATGGGCGCCGACCGGGCCATCCTGATCGAGGCCACCACCGACGTGCAGACCGATATCGAACCGCTCGCCGTGGCCAAGCTTCTGGCCGCTGTCGTGGCGGCAGAGGCGCCGGGTCTGGTGCTTTGCGGCAAGCAAGCCATTGATAATGATATGAATGCGACGGGGCAGATGCTCTCGGCCCTGCTGGGCTGGGCGCAGGGCACCTTCATTTCGGAACTGGCGATTGCGGACGGCAAGGCCACCGTGACGCGTGAAGTCGATGGCGGCTTGCAGACCATCGCCGTGACCCTTCCGGCGGTGCTGACCGTTGACCTCCGCCTGAACGAGCCGCGCTATGCCAGCCTGCCCAACATCATGAAAGCCAAGGCAAAACCGCTGGCTTTGAAGACGCCCGCCGACTTCGGTGTGGACGTGTCGCCGCGTCTGACCGTGCTGAAAACCGTCGAACCGGCGGGCCGCAAGGCCGGCGTCAAGGTCGGCTCGGTGGACGAGCTGATCGCCAAACTCAAAGACGAAGCGGGGGTGCTCTGATGGCCGTTCTTCTGATTGCCGATGTGAATGACGGCCACCTTGCGACCGACGCCGTGGCCAAGACCCTGGCGGCCGTGACCGCCCTGGGCGAGGTCCATGTGCTGGTGGCCGGCACGGGTGGCGATGCGGCGGCGGCCGAGGCCGCGACCCTGCAAGGCGTCGCCAAGGTGCTCTTTGCCGAGGATCACGCCTATTGCCACGGCATGGCTGAAGCGACCGCCGCTCTGGTGGTGGGGCTGGCCTCAGGCTACAGCCATATCTGTGGCGCCTCGACCGCGGCCAACAAGAATGTGCTGCCCCGCGTGGCGGCTTTGCTGGACGTGATGGTGCTGTCGGATGTGACCGCCGTGATCGACGCCGACACCTTCGAGCGCCCGATCTATGCCGGCAACGCCGTGCAGACGGTCAAATCCTCGGATGCGACCAAGGTCTTCACCGTGCGCACCGCGGGCTTTACCGCGGTCGGCACCGGCAATGCGGCTTCGGTCGAGAAAATCGGCGGCCCGGGCGCCAATGCGCTGTCGGCCTGGGTCGAGGACCGTGTGGCGACCTCGGACCGGCCCGAGCTGACCTCTGCCGGCATCGTGGTCTCGGGCGGGCGTGGCGTCGGCTCGAAGGAATCCTTCGACCTGATCGAAAAGCTGGCCGACAAGCTGAACGGCGCTGTTGGCGCCTCCCGTGCCGCCGTGGACTCCGGCTATGCGCCGAACGACTGGCAGGTCGGCCAGACCGGCAAGGTCGTGGCGCCGAACCTTTACGTCGCGGTCGGCATCTCGGGTGCGATCCAGCACCTCGCCGGCATGAAGGACAGCAAGGTCATCGTCGCGATCAACAAGGACGACGAAGCGCCGATCTTCCAGGTTGCCGATTATGGCCTGGTCGCCGACCTTTTCACCGCCGTGCCGGAACTGATCGCAAAGCTGTGAGGGCATAGCAATTCTTTGCAGGTCCAGCGAAGGCGATTTCCCGAGCGTTCGTCTATCGACAGAAGCATCCGGCTGACCGACACAAGGACGAAAAATCTTGACGGGTCGGCCAACACGCCATGTTCTGTACAATTTGCGGCGTGGCCGGTTGCTGGGTTGGACCACCTGCGGAGGCGTCGGTGCCAAGTTCGGCAACGCGGTCGTTCGGGCCGGCTTCCGGCAAAGGCGTTTCAGCTTGCTGCCCTCAGCGTCGAGGGGGTTCATGGTGAGGAAGCGGCACCTCGCAGTCCAATTAACGTGCTCCAGGAGGCAAAAGCATGAAGACGGCTATTCGGGCGGACGCGGCAGCGGCCCTGATCCACGACGGCGCAACGGTCCTGATCGGCGGCTTCATGGCGGTCGGCTCGCCGCATCGCATGATCGATGCTTTGATCCGCCGCGGCGCGCGCGACTTGACCATCGTTGCCAACGATTCGGGGATGCCGGGCAAGGGTATCGGCAAACTGATCTCGGCAGGCGCAGTGCGGCGCCTAGTCGCCTCTCACATCGGTCTGAATCCCGAGACCCAGGCACGGATGATGTCCGGCGAGATCGAGGTGGAACTCGTGCCGCAGGGAACCCTCGTCGAGCGAATTCGCGCCGGCGGATATGGACTTGGTGGGGTCCTGACCGCGACCGGGCTCGGCACGCCGGTCGAGGAGGGCAAGCAAATTGTGATGGTTGATGGCAAGCCCTTCCTGCTGGAAAAGCCGATCCGCGGCGACTTTGCCATCATCGCCGCGCGGCAGGCCGATTATCTCGGCAACCTTCTGTATTCGCTTACCGCCCATAACTTCAATCCGATCATGGCGTTCGCCGCGGAAACCGTCATAGCCGAACCTGACCTGATCGTGCCTGTCGGTGTCATCCCTCCGGACCAGGTCAAAACACCGGGCATTCTCGTTGATCATTTGCTGGAGCGCGCGATATGATAATCGATCCCAAGGAAGTCATCGCCCGGCGCGTGACGCAGGAAATTCGACCGGGCATGCTTGTCAATCTGGGCATCGGCCTGCCCAGCCTCGTGGCAAAATATCTCCCACGCGAGTCGGGTGTATTCTTTCAGGCAGAGAATGGGATGATTGGCCTCGGGGCACGCCCACCGGAGGGGATGGAGGACTCCTCCCTCACCGATGCTGGTGGCGGGTTTGTTACCGCAGTTCCCGGCGCGGCCACCTTGGACAGCGCCATGAGCTTCGGAATAATCCGGGGCGGCCACCTCGACTTAACCGTACTTGGCGGATTGCAGGTCGACGAGCGCGGCATCCTTGCGAACTGGATGGTGCCGGGACGCATGGTCCCGGGTATGGGTGGTGCCATGGACCTAGTTGCAGGAGCGCGTCGCGTGATCGTGGCAATGGTGCATTCGGCGAAAGGCGAGGCAAAGATCGTGCCAAGGTGCACTCTTCCACCAACCGCTACCCGGAGAGTCAGCCTGATCGTCACGGAACTTGCCGTGATCGAGCCGACGGATGCGGGCCTCGTATTGCGCGAACGCGGTCCCGGCGTTTCGATTGCTACGATCAGATCTCAAACGACAGCCCGGCTGATTATCGAAGGCGACATCCCTGAAATGGCGATTGTCTAGTCAGAGGTGGCGCGAGACAGGGGGCCGAATGCCGAAGAGCGCCGTATCTCTTCGGCAGGGAGCGTCTGGACTTCAACGCTGACCCTTCTGAAAACGAAGGGAATATTGGCCGCGTGAACTCGAAAGGCGCAGTTGTGGCAACGCGGGGTGAAGCCTCTGCCGAGCTTTGGCAAAGGGCGTCATTCCGCGGCCAGTCGGGTGGGAATTTCCGGGTCTGCTGCCACAGCCGGATCGGCCTCGTGCGCCGCGGGCTTGATGCGGAACCACGCGGTATAGAGTGCCGGCAGGAACAGCAGGATCAGCACCGTGCCCGCCGCCGTGCCGCCGATCAGCGTATAGGCCATCGAGCCCCAGAACACCGAATGGGTGAGCGGAATGAAGGCCAGCACGGCGGCGAGGGCGGTCAGGACCACGGGCCTTGTGCGCTGAACCGTGGCCTCGATCACGGCGTTATAGGGATCAAGGCCAGCGGCACGGTTCTCCTTGATCTGTTCGGTCAGGATCAGCGTGTTGCGCATCAGGATGCCGGCCAGCCCGATCAGGCCCAGAATGGCGTTGAAGCCGAAGGACTGGTTGAAGGCCAGAAGCATCGGCACCACACCGACGAGGCCCAGCGGTGCGGTCAGCACGACCATCATCATCGTCGAGAAAGAGCGCACCTGCAGCATGATGACGATCAGCATGGCGGCGATCATGGTCGGAAAGACCTTGCCCAGAGCGGTATTTGCCTTGGCGGCCTCTTCGATCGAGCCGCCCATTTCGATGCGATATCCTTCCGGAAGGGCTGCGATCAGCGGGGCAAGCGCCTGCATGACCTCTTTGGAAACCTCGGGCGGTTGGGTCGCCTCGTTGATGTCCGAGCGGATCGTGATCACGGGGGTCCGGTCGCGGCGCTTCAGGATCGGCTCTTCCATCTGGATCTCGGCATGGCCGATCTGGTCAAGCGGGATCGCATGGCCGTCCCGGCTCATCAGCGAGAAGTCGGCGAGATGCGCCGGGTCCAACCGCGCGTCACCCGCGCTGCGGGCCACGACCGGGACATTGCGGATATCCTCGCGGACCTGGGTCACCGGAATGCCGCTGAGCAGGAATTGCAACTGCTGGCTCACCTCGGCGGGTGACAGGCCGATCAGGTTCAGCCGGTCCTGATCCGGCACGAAGCGCAGCACCGGCACGCGGTCACCCCAATCGCGATTGGCCTGCCGCACGTCGCGCACCTTGCGCATGATATCAAGCGCGTACTCCGAGATGTCGTAGAGCTTTTCAGGGTCGGGGCCCATGACACGGAACTCTACCGGGAAGGGGGTGTAGGGGCCGAAGACCAGCTGGGTGATGCGGACATAGGCCTGAGGCGCAATCCCTTGGGCAATCACGTCGCGCAACCGTGCCTTCAGGGCATCGCGCGCCTCGGCGTCCGGGGTCCGCACGACGATCTTGGCGAAAGCGGGATCCGGCAGTTCCGGCGCCATGGCGAAGAAGAAGCGCGGGGCACCCTGGCCGACATAGCTGGTGACGATCTCGGCCTCGGGCTGTTTGGCCAGCCAGTCTTCCAGCGTCTTCACGGTGGCGGTTGTCGTCTCGATGCTGGTGCCTTCGGGCTCGCGCACCTCCACCAGAACTTCGGGGCGGTCGGAGGTCGGGAAGAACTGTTGTTTGACGCCGCCCATGCCGACGACAGCCAAGGCAAAGGTGAGGCCGACCACCGCGCAGGTCACGAATTTGTGGCGCACGGCAAAGGTGATGAGCCGCCGCAGGCGCCGGTAATTCGGCGTGTCATAGATCGCATGGTGCCCGCCCGCGACCGGTTTGATGTCGGGCAGCATCTTCACACCCAGATAGGGCGTGAAGATCACCGCGACGAGCCAGGAGACGACAAGCGCAAAGCCCACGACCCAGAAGATATTGCCGGCATATTCCCCGGCGGCGGAGCGGGCAAAGCCCACCGGCAGAAAGCCCGCGATGGTCACCAGCGTGCCCGACAGCATGGGTGCCGCGGTGTGGCTCCACGCATAGGCGGCGGCCTTGATGCGGTCCATGCCCTCTTCCATCTTCACCACCATGACCTCGATGGCGATGATGGCGTCATCCACCAGCAGACCCAGGGCGAGGATGAGCGCGCCCAGCGTGATCCGATCAAAGAAGCGGCCAGTTTCCAGCATGATGAGAAAGACGACGGCAAGGGTCAGCGGCACGGCGGCGGCGACGACGATGCCAACGCGCCAGCCCATGCTGATCAGGCTGATCAGCAACACCACGCTCAGCGCCATCGCGAACTTCAGCATGAACTCGTCCACTGCCGAGGTGATGTTGACGGCCTGGTCGGAGACCTTGTCCAGCGTCATGCCCAGGGGCAGGGTCTTGGCAATGGCTGCCGTCTTGTCCTCCAGTGCGGCGCCAAGCGCGCGGCCATCCCAGCCTGCCTGCATGACGGCGGCAAGCATGAGGGTGGGCTGGCCCTGACGGCGGATCAGATAGGTGGGCGGGTCTTCGTAGCCGCGTTTCACCTCGGCGATATCGGACAGTTTCAGGGTCTTGCCCCCGGCGGCAATCGGCGTATCGGCGATTGCCTGAATATCTGCATAAGCGCCATCAACCCGAATGAAGACCCGTGGCCCCTCGGTGTCGATCGAGCCGGCCGGAGTCAGGGTGTTCTGCCGTTGCAGGGCCGCGACGATGTCTTGCGGCGACAGGCCGAGGGTGGCCAGCATGGCAAAGGAGAATTCGACGAAGATCTGCTCGGGGCGCTCGCCCAGGATGTTGATCTTCTTGACGCCGGGCACATGCAGCAGGTCCTGGCGGATCACCTCGGCCTGGCGCGCCAGATCGCGCATCGGCATGCCTTCGGCGCGCAGCGCGTAAAGCGCGAAGCTGACGTCGGAATATTCGTCGTTGACGAAGGGGCCATAGACGCCAGAGGGCAGGTTGCGGGTCTCATCCCCCATCTTCTTGCGGGCCTGATAGAACTCTTCCTGCACGGCCGAGGGCGGCGTGGCGTCCTTCAGCGTCAGTGTCAGATAAGCATAGCCCGGTCGCGTGGTCGTCTCGACCCGGTCGTACCAGGTCAGTTCCTGAAGCCGCTTTTCCAGCGGTTCGGCGACCAGATCCTGCATCTCGCGCGCGGTGGCGCCGGGCCAGACGGTGGTGACCGTCATGGTCTTGATGGTGAAATTCGGATCCTCGGCCCGACCGAGGCTGAGGAAGGCATAGGCCCCGGCTGCGACCAGCAGCAGAATGAAGAACAGGGTGACGGCGCGTTCGCGCACCGCAAGCGCGGAAAGATTGAAGGCCATGGTCAGTTGCCCTTGCTTTCCGGCGCAGGACGGACCTGCGCGCCTTCCTGCAGAAGATGCGCCCCAAGCGACACCACGGCGACGCCAGAGTTCAGCCCGGCGATCACCGCGGTTTCGCTGGTCAGGCGCACAAGCTGAACCGGCTGAAAATGGACCGAGGAGGTGTCCCTGTCCAACACCCAGACCCCGGTCTCGATGCCGTCATCCAGCAGGGCACCCAGCGGCACCTGGACTTCTGGCCGAGTCTCCAGGCTTGCGATCTTGAGGGTTACCGTCGCACCCAAAGGGGCGGAGGCCGCCGGGCCATCCAGCACATAGCGGGCCTCGTAGGTCCGGGTCTGGGCATCGGCGGCGTTCGACAACTGCCGCAGATGTGCGACATAAAGCTGGCCACCATCGCCATAAAGGCTGACCTGGGCCACCGATCCCAGTTCTGGCCGGATGGTTTCCGGCAGGGCGACCACCGCTTCGCGCGGACCGGCCTGCGCGATGCGGACCACGGTCTGACCGGCGGCCACGACCTGACCCGGTTCACCAAGGGTTTCGACCACGATGCCATCGGCATCGGCCAGCAGAACCGCATAGGCCGCCTCGTTGTCGGCCACCTGGGCATCGGCCTGCGCCGCGGCGCGTTGTGCCATGGCGGTATCCAGCGCGGCTTTCGCCTGTTCATAGCGCTGCCTTGTCAGCCATCCGTCCTTCAGCAGGGCCGCGAATCTCTTTTCATCGGCGGAAGTCTGGTCCACCGCCGCCTGCGCCGCCGCAATGGCGTTGCGCTTGGCCGCCAAGGCAAGGCGCAGGTCGGTGTCGTCGATCCGCATCAGCGGCTGACCCTTCCGGACCTGCTGACCGACGTCGACAAGCCGTTCGATGATCTTGCCGGGAACGCGAAATCCAAGCGCGCTTTGCACTTTCGCCCCGATACTGCCGGTAAAACTGCGGTCCGAACCCGTCACCGGCATGGCCTTTGCCAGTTTCACGATCGGCGGCTCCAACCGAGGATCGGTGGCAGCCTCGGCCGCGCCCGGATGAGTCGAATGGGGCAGCATGACGAAAGCAGCCGCCGCCACGCCAACGATCAGGACGCCCCCAAGTACGATAGCGGTTCTCTTCTTCACGATTGTCGCCCCATTCAAAATAGATTGCGTCCGAACTCTATATGCCTTATAGATTACGAATGCAATCTAAAAGGAGACCGCGATGCGCGTCAGCCGCACTCAGGCAGAGAAGAACCGGCAGAACGTGATTGATGTCGCGAGCCGTCAGTTCCGACAGCATGGCTTTGACGGCATTGGCCTGAAGGATCTGATGGAGGCGGCAGGGATGACCCAGGGTGCCTTCTACAAGCAGTTCACCTCGAAGGAGGATCTGGCCGCACAAGCCTCCGGACGCGCCTTGGAAAGCGCCATTCAACGCTGGACAGACGCCGCCGCCAGGGACCCGCAAAACCCGCTGGCGGCGGTTGTCGACTTTTACCTCAGCGCAGAGCACCGTGCCGAACGGATGGACGGTTGCCCGGTTGTGGCCCTTGGTTCGGATGCCGCACGGCAGGGCGAGGTTGTGAAGGCCTCCTTCGAGACCGGCATCAGGAAGTACCTCGATCTGGTTAGCGGCTGGCTTGGCAATGCGGACGAAAACTCCCGGCGCCAAGCCATGGCCGCCCTCTCGACCATGGTCGGCGCGGTTGTCCTGTCGCGGGCCGTCAACGACGAGGCGCTTTCCAAACAGCTTCTGGAGGCCGCTGCCGAAAGCGTGTTGGGGGAGGCCGCCATGCCTGCAAGGCAAGGAGCGGGCCAATGACGGTGGCACCACTGGCCGCACCTGAGCCGCGCCAGCCGGCGCGACCCTCCCCGATTGACAGGTGAACAGATGCGCCAAATTGTTATCACCGGCATGGGGGCTGTCACGCCCCTCGGTTCGGGCGTAACGCCGTCCTGGACGCGCCTTCTGGCCGGTCTTTCCGGCCTCCTCAGATTGCCGGATGCGATGGTCGCAGACCTGGCGGCGAAGGTCGGCGGCGTGGTTCCGACGCTTGCGGAAGAGCCGGACGCCGGTTTCGATCCTGATGCGGTCCTGCCACGGCATTGTTGTACAACTCTGACTTTGGAGGATTCACATAGTGAATCCATGCGGCTAGACGGGCCGCATGAGCAAGCATGCGATTGCGGCGCCGACCAAACTGCAGATGGCGAAGTCGGTGTTGGCCGCGTCAGGAACCGCGAAGTTTGCCTCGCAGATGGGCAACGGGGAGTGAATGGAACCCCACTCCCGTGGTGGAGTGAGCATTTTGGCAATGGCTCGCTTAGCAAAGAACCAGCTTTCGCCTTGATCATAGGTGTTCAGTCCCGGCGTCCGGTAGAGCGGGTTTTGGATGAAACGGTCTGGCTCTGATTTCCAGATTCTGCGGATGTATTCGTGGAGCGTGAGGCAGCTTAGAGTCTTAAGCCTCCGGGCGAAGGAGGCGGCGATGATCTTTTTCCAATGCGTGCAGTTTCCTGAGGAGGTGATCCTCTTCGCCGTCTTCTCTTCATCAAGCCCATCGCGGCTCCGATGTTGGGCTTCAAGGCCTTCCATTTCGCTGCCGCAACCATCTTCGGCATGGTTGGGCTTTCCGCCTTACAACAGTTAGCGAACTTCGCAGAACAATCATGTCCGCAGGATGGTAGCCCTCATGCTAGCGCGAAGTTCGCAAAATAACCGAGAAAATCCCCGCCCGACCTGGGTGCCGGACAGGGAACTTTAAGCTCAAACGAAGGTGACTTCATCCGCCATCGGCAAGGCGGTGATCCGCTTGCCGGTGGCTGCAAAGATCGCATTGGCCAGGGCGGGTGCCGAGGGCGGCACGCCGGGTTCCCCCACACCAGAGGGTGCCGCGTTCGAGGCAACAATATGCACTTCAATCGCGCCGATATCGACCATCCGCAGTGGCTCATAATCCGGGAAGTTCGTTTGATCGACAGCGCCTTCTGTCAGCGTGATCGCATCACGCATGGCGTGACCGATGCCATAGCCGATACCGCCCTCCATCTGCGCCCGGATCATGTCGGGATTGACCGCGATCCCGCAATCGACCGCGCAGGTGACCTTTTCAATCTTGACGCCATCTGTAGCCGAGCCCGAAATCTCAACCACTTCCGCCACATAGCTGCCGAAGGATTTATGCACCGCGACGCCCTGTTTGCGCCCCTCGGCCATGGTGCACCAGCCCGCCTTTTCCGCCGCCAGTTTCAAGACAGCGGCAAACCGCGCCTGCTCGTCACCCTGCGCAAGATAGTCGAGACGGTAGTCGACCGGATCACGGCCTGCCGCGGCAGCCACCATATCCATCATACTTTCCATCACATAGCCGGTATGAGAGTTGCCGACCGAGCGCCACCACAGCACATTGGTGGCCTTGGCAATATCGGTCAGACCGATAGCCATGCCCGGCAAGTTGTAGGGGGTTTCATTCACCCCCTCAACCGAGGTCGAATCGACACCGTCCTTGACCGAGAACCCCTCCAAGAAGGTGCCTTTCATGATGGATTGCGTGGCGATGCGGTGGTCCCAGCCGACGATCTTGCCTGAAGCATCCAGACCCACCCGCACGTGATGCGCGGCGATGGGGCGGTAGTAGCCGTTTTGAATGTCATCCTCGCGCGACCACACCAGCTTTACCGGGCGGCTGCGGTCGGTCATCGCAAAGGCGAGCGCCGCCTCCACCTGATAATCTGCATCGGCATTCGCCCGCCGCCCGAACGAGCCGCCGGCAAACATCGTCACGATCTCGATCTTTTCCATCGGAAGATCAAAGATCTTTGCCATTGCCATATGCGGCACAGTCGGCATCTGACAGCCATCATGCAGCCGAATGCCACCCTCTGCCGTGGCCTCGATGGTACAGGTCATCGGCTCCATCGGCGCATGCGCCAAGAGCGGGAAGTAGAAGCTCTGCTCCACCACCCGCGCCGCGCCGTCGATCAGGGCTGCAATCGCAGTCTGGTCGGCACCGTTCACATTATAGGTCGGCTCGGCGGAAACTGCAGCCATCGCCTCGGCACGGATCGCGTCGGAGCTGCGGCTTTCGGCGGCGGCATTGTCCCATTCGACCTTCAGCGCGTCGCGGGCCTGAAACGCCGCCCAGGTGTTTTCGGCATAGATCGCGACGGCGGCCTTGTTCGGCAAGCTGGCCGCCCGGATAAAGCCCTTGACCGCCTTGGCACCGGTGTCATCAACGTTTGCAACCAGACCGCCGCGGCGCGGCGTGCGGGCCAGAACCACTACCATCTGATTGTCGAGATGCATATCCATCGCGTATTTCGCGCGGCCATCGACTTTGACGGCAGAATCCTTGCGCTTGATCTTGTCACTTCCGATCAGGCGGAAGGCAGCGGGCTCTTTCAGTTTTGGCTCGGCAGGTGGGGTCAACGTCGCGGCCTGCGCCACGAAATCCCCCAGCGGTGCGGTTTTGCCCGCCCCAACAACCTGACCATCGACGATATCCAGCCCCGCCGCATCCACGCCCCAGGTCTGCGCCGCCGCCGCGATCAGCACGGCACGCGCCGCCGCCCCCGCCTTGCGGTATTGCATGAAGGAATTGGCCATCGCGGTGGAACCGCCGGTGCCCTGAACTTGCCCGAAGAACAGGTTATTGTAGATTGCGGGGTCCGAGGGCGCAAAATCATAGTCGATCGCCTCCATGGTGACGCCAAGCTCTTCGGCGATCAGCGTGGTCAGCCCGGTCGACGGACCTTGCCCCATCTCAAAATGCTTGATGATCGCCGTGACCTGACCGTCGGCCCCGATTTTGACAAACGGGTTGAGCATGGCACCTTCGTCAGCGCCCGCCGCAAGGCTGCCGTCCGGACGCAGTCCGATGACCAGCACCGCAGCCCCCGCCAGAGCGGCTTGCAGAAATCCGCGACGTGTTGAGGAAATTGTCATGGCTCAGGCCTCCAGAATTTCGGACGCGCGCACCACGGCAGAGCGGATGCGCTGATAGGTGGCACAACGGCAGGCATTGCCGTTCATCGCCTCTTCAATCTCGGCAATGCTGGGCTTGGGGGTCTGCGCCAGCAACGAGGTCGCCTGCATGATCTGACCCGACTGGCAATAGCCGCATTGCACCACATCGAGCTCGAGCCAGGCCTGTTGCACCGCCTTGCCGACCTTGCCGAGGTGATCAGAAGCCCCCTCGATGGTGGTAACCTCTGCATCGGCCACATCCTCGATGAAGGTCTGGCAGGAGCGCACCGCCGTGCCGTTCACATGCACGGTGCAGGCGCCACAGGCGGCAACACCGCAGCCGAATTTGGTGCCGGTCAGCTTCAGCTCGTCGCGAATGACCCAGAGCAGCGGTGTCCCCGCTTCCGCAGCAACCTCGCGGCTCTCTCCGTTCAGCTTAATTACATACCCCATTGGCGTGCTCTCCTTGGTTGCCAGTTGCCCCGATTTGATGTCGCTCAGACCCGGGATGAATTTACATTCGAATTGCGGAATGGCCCGAATTATACCAGTTCGGCCAGGGCTGCGGCATCGAACCCTTTCAAGGCCGCTTGATCGCCGTGTTCCACCTTTGCCACCCATTGCGGGCCGGTCAGCAACGCCCGGCCCGACACCAAACGCGGCCGCCCCAGTCACCTTCTTGACCCAGCGGTCGTGTCGCAACTAGGCGTACACAATGACGAAACAACTTATCAGGCCCCCACGAAAAAAGCTATTGCTGCCAACCCAGACGTTCCGCGGAGACCTGCGATCCGTTCCGACTTACCAGGGCTGGTTCGCCGGACCGATGGTGAATTCGTTTACTGTCGTATCGGCCGGCAGGTCGAGCGCATAGGCCACAACGTCGGCAATCCGCTCGGGCGCGATCCCGTATTGCTTGTAGAGCGCGCGCATTCCTTCAGAGGTGCCTTCGTCCGTGATCGTCTCGAGCAGCTCGGTGTTGATCGCGGCGGGGTAAATGGTTGCGGTGCGGATGTTGCTGCCCTCCATCGCGGATTCCATCCGCAGGACCTCCATGAAGCTGCGGACAAACCACTTGGTGCCACCGTAGACGGCTGCATTCGGATACGCCTTCAGACCCGCCACCGACGAGGTCGCCAGGATATGTCCAGACTTCTGCGCAAGGAAAGTCGGCATCACTGCGGCGACGCCATTCAGCACGCCATTGATATTCACATCGACCATCCGCTTCCATTCATCGGTCTTGAGAGCCGAAACTGGCGCGCTCGGCATCAGGCCGGCGTTGAGGAAGATGGCGTCGACGCCACCGAAGGTCTCGCGGGCGCGGGCAACAAAGGCCAGGTTGTCCTCTGGGTCGGTCACGTCCAGTTCCTGCCAGATCGCCTGACCGCCCGCCTCGGTGATCGCTTGCGTGATTTCTTTCAGCCGGTCTTCGCGACGCGCGCCGAGGACCACCTTCGCGCCTTTCGAAGCGAGGAGTTTTGCGGTGGCCTCGCCGATGCCCGAGGAGGCACCGGTGATGAGAACGGTTTTGCCTTGGATGTTGTTGGTCATCTTTTCATTTCCTTCTAATGGGTCGGATTGGGGGCGCTCAGGCCTCCAATCCCTCGACGAGGAAACTGCGGTTTTCCGCAGCAGACAGGCGGTGCCCCAGAATCTCGCGGTAGGCTGGCGAGTCGTACCAGGCGCGCGCGGTCTCCATGCTGGCAAAACGCGCCACCAGGATTTTCCCACGGGGGGCCGTGCCTTCCAGTGCATCAATCCGATTGCCATTTACCAGCATTTGCAACGCAAAGGGCGCAACCGTTGCACCGACACGCTCAAGGTAGGGCTTCATCGCCTCCTCGTCCTTGATGTCAATTTCCAGGATGAAATAGGCAGGTTTTGTCACGATGGAACTCCTTTGATACCCAGCATTCAGGCAGCGGCTTGCTGCTTCGTCAGTGCGCGGTAGAGCGCGATCAGCCGATCGGCATGGTTATGCGCGCGGGCCTCGATATTGGCGCGGTCGGCATCGCTGCTGACGCCAGGGATGTACATCATGCCGGCGGACCAGAGCGGTTCCTGCAGATCCAAGCCGCAAAGCGTCGCCGTCTGGCGCAGCGCAGGCAGGAACGCCTCGACGGGGTAGTTCATTGGCCTGCCTTCGGCATAGGCGGCATCGGGGGCTCCAGTGGTGAAGGAAAGGATCAATTGCTTGCCGTGCAGCTTGTCGCCGCCCACCCCATGGGCGAAGCCGAAGACCATGACATCGTCGAGCCATTTTTTCAGCAGTGCGGGCAGCGCGTACCAGTGGAAGGGGAACTGCCAGACGATGATGTCGGCCGCGACCAGAGCCGCCTGCTCGGCTGCGACGTCGATGTTGAACGTGGGATAAAGGCGGTCGAGATAGCGCGTCTCGACGGTGATGCCTGTGTCGCTGACAAGATCCCCGAGAATCGTGCGATTGGCCTGTGAGTGTTCGAGATTGGGGTGGCCAGAGATAACCAGAACTTTAAGGTCAGGACCCATTGATCATCTGCTCGCGGCGTGATTCAGCCTCCGCAAGGAGACTGACCGATGAGCAACCTTTTCTGGCTGACCGAGGCGCAGATGGCGCGGATCGAGCCCTTTTTTCCCAAGAGCCATGGCAAGCCGCGCGTCGATGACCGGCGGGTTTTGAGCGGAATAATATTCATCAATCGCAATGGCTTGCGCTGGCGCGATGCACCCAAGGAATATGGTCCGCCAAAGACGCTCTACAACCGCTGGAAGCGGTGGAGCGACAAGGGGGTCTTCGCCCGAATGATGGACGGGCTGGCCGCCGAGGCCGCCACCCCGAAGACGGTGATGATCGACGCGACCTATCTCAAGGCGCACCGCACGGCGACCAGCCTGCGGTCGAAAAAGGGGGGCCAGGCGACCAAAGGGGCCGTCTGATCGGTCGCACAAAGGGCGGCATGAACACCAAGCTGCATGCCGTTACCGATGCCGATGGCCGCCCGATCCGGTTCTTCATGACTGCAGGTCAGGTCAGCGACTTCTGTGGTTGCCGCCTTTAGTGCAAGAAGGTTCTTACCTTATTGGCCGTGATCGAGTGCGAACTTCTGTCAGGCCTCGTGATGCGGCACTTCCAGAAGCCGCGGGCCGTGATGGTGATCAGCGGATTGGGTCCAAATCTACACATCGAGCTTTCAGCTCGTATCGCTGAACTGGTTTTCTCAATCCGGATCTGTTCGATCATTTTGCCCATTCAGGTCCTCGTCTTCTCACACTCCCCTTGGCACCGTCGCTATCAGTTCGACATGGGCATCATGCCGCGACTGCCAGCGTCGGATCCTTGTAATCTTCGTTCTTCCTCAGCATCGCCCAAATCTGCCGGGCCATCTTGTTGGCCAACGCGATCGCGACCAGCATCGTAGGTTTGCGGGACAACATTCGTGACAGCCAGCTGCCCTGCGCAATCGTGGGCCGCCCGAGCCAACCCAGGCGCGACATTGCGCCCATGATCAGAAGGCGTCGGATATCGGCTTGGCCTGCCTTGGTCATGCGCCCCAAGCGCTCTTTGCCTCCCGAGGAATGCTGCTTGGGCACGAGCCCCAACCAAGCTGCAAAGTCGCGCCCGGTCTTGAACTGTGCCATGTCGGGGCCAAACGCTTCGACAGCGACGACCGTCATCGGTCCCACACCTGGCATTGTCTGGAGACGGCGCGCCGTGTCCGACTGGGTGGCCAGCGCCTTGAGTTTCTCGGTGCGCTCGGTGATCCGCGTTGTTTTCGCTGCAATCTGTGCCAGCAGGTCCTGGCACTCCTCCCGGATCAGCGGGGGCAAGTCGGAGGTCTCATCGTTCACAAGCGACGCCATGCGGTCAAGGTAACGCAGTCCTATGGGAAATACGAAACCGTGCTCATACAGCAGGGCCCGCAGGGCATTTACATCCGCGGTGCGCTGATGGACCAGCCGCTCCCGGCCACGGAACACCGCAGCATGGGACTGCTGCTCGACCGTTTTGGGCTCCACGAAGCGCATCTCGGCCTGGCGGGCTGCAATCACGATCGCCTCGGCATCGGCAGCATCATTCTTCTGGCGCTTCACGAACGGGCGCACGTATTGCGGCGCGATCAGTTTCACCTCGTGCCCAAGCGCTTCTATCTTCCGCGCCCAATAATGTGCGCCCCCACAGGCTTCGAAGATGACCAGGCAGGGAGCCTGCCGAGCCATAAACACGGTGAACTGCTGCCGCGTGAGCTTCTTGCGGAATTGCACTGCCCCTGTCCGCAGGGCGGCGTGAACCTGAAAGACATTCTTTGCCAGATCAACTCCAATCATCATATCGTTCATCTCGCCGTCCTCTCCGTTGTGTGGCCTTGAACACCACAATCTTGGCACATTGCGATGCCGTCAGGGGAGGGCGGCAACCACTCCATCTATACCGGTGCAGCGGCCCTGTTGGGCAGCTTGCCAAAGGCGGAGTGGTTGCTGGCGGACCGGGGCTATGACGCCGACTGGTTCAGGGAAGCGTTGAAAGACAAAGGGATAAAGCCCTGCATCCCAGGCCGGAAGTCGCGCGGCAAGCCCATCAAGCACGACAAGCGCCGCTACAAACGGCGCAACAGGATCGAGATCATGTTCGGGCGCCTGAAGGACTGGCGGCGGGTCGCTACCCGCTACGACCGATGCCCGAAGGTCTTCCTATCCGCCGTCGCACTCGCCGCAACCGTCATGTTCTGGCTATGACGCGAGAACGAGTCCTGACCCTAAATACCGTCAACGATTTCAGCGGTCTATTAGGTGTTCGTTTCGATCCGCTTCTACGTGAAAGATGAGGCGAGCATTCGGAACCAGCCGGATGCGTAGATCAGTCGTTGAGCGTCGCGAGGTCGATGACGAAGCGGTATTTGACGTTGCTTTGAAGCATGCGCTCCCAGGCAGCGTTGATTTCGCTCATGGCGATAATCTCGATATCCGAGACGATGCCATTCTTGCTGCAGAACTCGAGCATCTCCTGGGTTTCAGCAACACCACCGATGAACGAGCCGGCGATCGCTTTTTGCCCGAACACGAGCGAGCCGGCCTGCACTGGGGGATCGAGTGGCCCCATAAAGCCGACCAGAACCAATGTCCCATGGCCCGCAAGGGTGGGAAGGTATGGATTGAGATCGTGTGCATAGGGCACCGTGTCGATGATAAGGTCGAAGCGGTTTGCAACACCTGCCATTTGGTCGGGTTGGTTCGAGATCACCACCCGATCGGCGCCGAGCCGGGCCGCATCCTCTTCCTTGCTCGGGAAACGTGTGAACAGGGTGACGTCGGCTCCGAGCGCTTTAGCAAGTTTGAGCGCC
This sequence comes from Rhodobacter sp. P1_C2, assembly GCF_056406375.1. Lineage (NCBI taxonomy): Bacteria > Pseudomonadati > Pseudomonadota > Alphaproteobacteria > Rhodobacterales > Rhodobacter > Rhodobacter sp. P1_C2. Next base: position 19,333 of record NZ_JBFUAG010000014.1, on the reverse strand, counting down.
ATGTGGCCGAGGCCCCCCAAGCCAATGACGGCAACCTTGCTGTCCTTACCGACCTTCCAGCGATTCAACGGCGCCCAGGTGGTAATGCCAGCGCAGAGCAGCGGCGCAGCGCCCGCCAAATCGAGCCCTTCCGGGATGCTGAGCACGAAATCCTGAGAGACCGCCACCTTGTTCGAATAGCCGCCAAAGGTCCTTGTATGATCGTGCCGGTCGGCGCTGTTGTAGGTAAAGATCGCACCTTCGATGCAGCTTTCTTCTTCTCCTGCCATACAAGCGCTGCAATGGCGGCATGAATCCACCATGCAGCCGACACCAACATTTTGGCCGATCTTGAAGCGGCTGACACCAGATCCGACAGCGGAGACGCGACCGACGATCTCATGGCCCGGCACAACAGGATAGCTGGTATAGCCGCCGTGGTTGCGGGCGATATGAAGGTCAGTATGGCAAACGCCGCAATAAAGGACGTCGATCAGAACATCGTCGGGCCGAAGCGCGCGCCGCTCGAAACGGTATGGAACAAGATCCTCGGTTGCGGAATGGGCAGCATAGCCAAGCGCTTCCATTCTATTTGCTCCCGTTGAGAAAGCGCCGCGTGACCTCAGCGACGCGCTGGCCGAGATAGGCTGCCGTTTTCAGATCGCTCTGATTGGGCGTTTCGTCCGCACTCTGGTCGTTGTTCGACTGGGTCATGGCACCAAGCCAGCTTCCATGGCGGTTCAAATCATCGACGCTGCCAGTGCTGCTGCTGTTTCCGGGCATAAGGTCGAGGCCGACCCAGATCATGCCGTGCTGCGCTGCGAACAGCGCCATCGAGATGAGCGAGTTGAGCTTGTCTCCATGCTGCGCACCGGAATTGGTGAAACCGGCGGCAATCTTGTTGCGCCACTTCTGCTCGAACCAGGCGGTCTTGGTCGAGTCTTCCATGAACTGCTTCAGCTTTGCGCTGATCAGACCGCTGTAGGTCGGCGAGCCAAAGATGATAGCGTCGCTGGCTTCAAGCGTGTCCCAAGAGATGTCGCCGTCGGCGACGGGGATGAGCTTGACTTCTGCCCCATCGACACGGGCAGCTCCCTCGGCGACAAGTTGCGCCACCTTGGCTGTGTGGCCGTAGCCACTGTGAAAGACGATCGAAATCAGCATGTGGGTCAACCCTGTTGCGCTCCGCGTGAGACGCGTTGAAAAACATTACCGCACGCGCGGCCACTTCGCCTGCCTTCCGACACGGGCGTTCCCAGTGAGGGTGACTTGCAAAGCAACTCCCTTCTAATGTAGAATTTACTCAGTCTGGCGTGACACTATTTCCCACAACATGCGCAGAAAATTCTACAATAGGGTCGATATGCGGGACAGCTTTGAAGGCGTGGCGGTGTTCGTCGAGACGGTCGAAGCGGGTGGATTTGCACGGGCAGGTGATCGCCTGGCATTGTCACGCTCTGCGGTTGGCAAGGCGATCGCGCGGCTGGAGGCCCGGCTCGGCATAAAGCTCTTCCATCGCACCACCCGGGTTCTGACACTGACGGAAGAAGGGCAAGCCTATTACGCGCGTTGCAAGCGTGCGCTCGATGAGCTGCATGCTGGCGAAGCGTTTCTCGAATCTGGCCGCAACGAGGTGATCGGCGTATTGCGGGTTTCAATGCCGGTGTTGTTTGGCCGCTATTGCGTGGCGCCCATCCTGACAGAAATGGCCAGAGAGCATTCCAGGCTCGAACTTGATCTTTGCTTCAGCGATCTTGTGGTCGATATTATTGGCGAAGGTTACGATCTTGCGATCCGCAATGGACCAATCACCGCGGGCAGTGGGCTCCGGATGCGAAAGCTTATCAGCCAGCAAAAAGTCATTTGTGCTGCGCCCGGCTATCTCGCCCGGCGCGGGACACCGACGGATATGGCAGCGCTGGCTTCACATGATGCACTTGCCTACTAGCGCAACAACCAGTTGTTCCCGTGGCAGATTTATGATTCCAACGGAAAGCTGAGAGAGTGTTCCCTGAGTTGTCGATTTAAATTCGACAATATGGACGCCATAGTCGATGCGGCGGTTGCAGGTATGGGGATTGCGAATGTCCCAGACTGGCTTGTGCGTCGGCATGTGCAGGAAGGTCGTCTCGTCACGTTGCTGGATGACCAAACTTCCAATCGGCTGGACACATTTGCCGTCTGGCCGGATACGGAGCACCCACCGATGCGCCTACGTTTGGCCATTGATACACTGGCTTCCAAACTGTCGGAAACCCGGATCTGACCATCTATCTGCCGCCAACGTCACACTTGAACTCATCGCTGTGTCTTTGTGCCATATCCGGTCTCCTCGATGGCGAGTATCGCTCTCAAAAAACCGGAACGAAACCGGGACAGGTCCAGTTCTAAGACAGTAGGGTAGCTTGAACTTGAAGGCCCGCTTGGCGACGCCTGTCACCTTTGTTGGTCCCCCCTTGTCGCAGCCCTGTGCCTGATGCTTTCCCCCGCGCGGGGTGATCTTGCGCCCCTGCTTTTGGGAGCCTTCACATGCCGACTTTCGAAATCTACACGGTCGGCGGCGCCTACTATCTCTATGCCGTGTTCAACTTCCTCGCGGCCTTCACCGGAAGTGCGGATTTCAAGCTTTTTCTCTCGATTGCATTTTCGCTTGGCGGGATCGGGCTTCTGTGGCGGATCATCTGGGGCGCCGGGCTGCGGGATATCCTGCAGCAGATCGTGCTGATGCTGATCGTGGGGTTGGCGGGCGTGGGCATCAAGGCGCGGGTGGTGATCATTGATCCGACCTCGGGCACAATTCCGATCTATGGCACGGTGGATAATGTGCCCTGGTCGGTGGCGGTGCTGGGCTACTACACCACCGGCATTTCCTATCAGCTGACCTCCCGGATGGAGACGCTGCTCTCCACTCCGGACAATCTGAGCTACCAGCAAAGCGGGATGCTGTTTGGGGCGACACTGCTGTCCCAGGCGGCACACTGGCGGGCGGTCTCGCCGGAGATCCACGAGCTTCTGGTCAATTACATGCAGAACTGTGTGATCGACGGGACGATGCTGGGCCATATGGACCTTGAAGAGGTGGCGCATACCGGGGCGCTTGATGCCGAGATCACCGCCAATGTGCCGCAATCGCTGGCCTATTATGATCCGACGACGGCTCAGACCGAGAGCTGTGCAACGAGATGGACGGCAGTCCGGGGTCTGATCACGGCCGAGGTCGAAAAAGTCATGACTCAGAAGGCGGCTGCGGCATTTCCGGACCGGGTCGGCACCGGAGGTTCGAATGTTGCCAAACTGAAGGGCACTCTGACTGATTTTCAGGGGCTGATCGGAATGTCGTCGTCTTCGGCGGTGGCGACCATCCGGCAGGCGATGCTGCTGACGGCGATGGACGACGCGGTGAACCGGTTCATCGCCTCTTCCGGCAACGATGCAGCCATGGCGCTCTATCAGACAGCCCGCACCAATGTGCAGACCAAGTCGTCCTATTCCGCGATCGGGGCCAGTGCCCTGAAATGGGTGCCTCTCCTGAAGGTCGTCCTCGAGACGGTCTATTATGCTTCCTTCCCGCTCGCCCTCTTCATGATGCTGGCACTGCCGACGGGCTGGTCGATCCTGAAGGGCTATGCCGGGGGCTTCGTCTGGCTAGCCGCTTGGGGGCCGATCTCGGCGATCCTGCACATGATCGTGCTGGAATCCGCCTCGGGCTACTATCGGTCCGCCGGGCTCACGACCTCGGACGGAACGGTCAATGACGTCGTCCTGTCGCTCTCGAACCTCTACCAGATGCAGGCGGTCGAGGCCGATGTCGGATCGGTCGCAGGCTATCTGATGATGTCGGTGCCCTTTCTCGCCACGGCGATCCTGTTCGGGGCGGACAAGATGACTTCGATGGCAACCTCGCTTCTGAACGTGGGGCAGGGGGCTGCCATCGAGACGGGGCGGGAGGCTGCGACCGGAACGATTTCTCTCGGCAACGTGTCGATGAACAACATGGCGGCCAACAAATGGAACACCTCCGCCGTGCGCGACGAGGGGCGTTTCACGGCCTTTGCCGGCAATGGTGCTTCGGTGACGCAGAACCCGGACGGGCTGGTCACCTATGGTCGAGGCTCCGCTGTCACAGAGACCGCCTTCAACGGATCGCTGTCGAACTCCGTGCGCAGCGAGATGTCCAACCGGGTCGAGGAGACCCGTACGACGGCGGCCACCAAGACGGCAGAACTGTCGAGTTTCATGTCGGGGGCGACGGCGGACACGATGGGCTTCGTGAATTCGGTGCTGGCTTCCAAGGGTTCCTCGGACGGCGGCACGGTCGACACCGGTTCGAGCCACAGCACCTCGGTCGCGAACGCCTGGCAGACGGTGCGGGATTTCGCACGGGCAAATAACGTGTCAGATTCCGTTGCTCTAGACGCTGTTTTGGGCGCCAGCCTCGGGCTGGGAGGATCTGCTGAACTCGGCACGCTCGGAAAGGATATGCTGGGGTCTGGCCTTTCTGGCAAAGCCTCTGCAAATTTCGATGGCCGGACCGCAGGAACAGCAACCGCCGGCAACAGCGATACTCTCACCCTTGCCGAAAAGGCCTCTGCCGATCAGCGCGTAATGAGCGCCTTCGACACGATCGACAGTGCCCGGGAATCCAGCGGTTGGACATCTAGCAATTCCGAAAGCCAGAGCAGCGATCAGTCGAAACGCTATTCCCTGGAAGAGGGACAACGCATGGCCCGAGCGGCGTTGCGTTCGATCAGCGAGGCCGAGACGGCGGCAAAAGGACAGGCTTACGTCGAAGCCAACGGCCTTACGGCCGATGTGAACATCAACAATCAAGTCGCGGCCAAGGTTCGCGATCTGGGTGGCGATCCGCTTTCGGCCATGTTCTCTACCGATGCAGCGGATATCGCCATGGTCGACCGCGCCGTGAAACTGGTGGCGAAGGATCTGACCGACCCTGCCACCTTCGCGGCACCGATGCCGGCTAAGGGCGACTTCACGCTCGAAGATCCATCCGTCACAACAAGTCTTGCCCAGCCCGATACCGCTTCAGCCCAGTTGGGCGATACCACGGTCGACCGACCGGCGATGGCCGAGGTGGCTAGATCTGGCTTCGCGGCAGCCAAGGATGAAAGCGGCTCACGCATCTCCGATTTCGACAACGCGGCGATTGGCGCGGAGGCCCGCTCGGACTTCACGGAGCGTGCCCGGGACATCACCCAAGCAACCGAAGGCACGATGGCCGGGCGTCTGGTTGGCAAGGTGGTCCAATCGTCTTCCGAACTTCTGGGATTGGGAACGAGCCAAGCAGAGACGCTGTTGCAGACGGATCCACTCCTGCGATTCGATCCCAAATCCGCAAGGATCACAGAAAAGCAGGATGTCAGCGGCCGGGCAAACCATGCCACGGTCTCACCCGGCAGCGGATCGGATCCGGTTCCGCCAGTTCAACCTCATGTCCCATCACCGCCGCAACTCCCGTCGAGCTACACTCCGCAAGACCGCGATGTGATGATCCGGACAATCATCGGTGAGGCCGCCGGGGAAGGACCGGAGGGGATGGCTGCCGTGGCATTGGTCATCCGCAACCGAATGGCTGACAGTCGCTATCCGGACACGCCCGGTGGGGTCTCACTGCAGGCCGGGCAGTTCTCGGCATGGAACACTGACGGCTCCGGAAACGATCTGGTTGAGCGCTACGGGCCGGGCAGCGACACCTACGACAAAGCGGCACTGATCGCCGATATGGTGATGGGCGGCCAAGTGCCCGACTTTACCAAAGGCGCGGTGAATTATTACTCGCCCGAAGGCATGCGTGCGCTGGTTGCCCAAGGCTATCAAGACAATCTCATTCCTGGGTGGCTTTCTTCGGCCAATGCCGAAAGGTCCGGTCCTGCCGTTCAGATCGGAAATCAGATTTTCACTGGCGAAATGAAGCCATGACTCTAGCCCTCATTCCCAGCGAGATCCGGCCCGACTCCAACTCGGCCAAACAGACGTCAAGTGCCGAATCTGCGCCACCAGTCCATTTGTGCCGCAAGATCACCTTCCGTTTGCATCATCGCTTGAGCAGCGGCCGTTTTTTCGGACAACACATTTGGCGAGCGATCGCTCGCCCCAAACTGACGCTGCATGTCCAAAATCAAAGCGATCCAGCCCACGATCGGCGTGATGATTGCGATCACACCCAGCGGCCAAGTGCCAAAGAAGTGGAACGCAAAGCCTGCGCTTCCGGAGACGAGAACCAACAGCAAAAGCCGTTTGCCGAGCCACGGCAAGGGCCTCGGGCGTTTCACTTCCCCATCCCGGGCGTCCCGTCTTACCCCTTCAAGCCGGCGCTGCACATCGGTCTCCGCAATAGACATCATGACCTCAGCTTAGCTAAGGCCCCTAGATATGTCCATTTTACTCAATGCGTTGCCTGCAACGTCATAGCGGATCTGGGATGTGGTCGTCTTCGCCAACATCCGCCTTTGACCGCCTAGAAACCTCACCCCTTTCACATTCCCCAATTTCAAGGACCTGCCATGCGCAAGAATCCTTCCGCGCAATTCATCCGGGGTGGCCAGACCACCCAGCATTTCTGGGCCATGGCGTCCCAAGTCTTCTCGACCGGGCTCAAGGTCTCGGCGGCGATCTACGTTCTGTGCTTCGTGGGGCTGATCGCGCTGAACTTCCGGTTGGAGGAGGTGAACGAGGGCTATCTCTACTGGCTGGCCGATTTGAATGTCTCGACGCTGAATCAGCCGGATTTCATGCTGAGTTATGTGACCCCGGATGGAGTTACCCATACCGATGCCGCAATCCGGATCGTGCAGAACAAGGCGTTGCGCCAGAAGTACGATGACTATGCCGCCGAGGCCGAGTTCTATTACGAGATCGCCTTCGTCCCGGCGATCCTGGCCGGGCTCGCCATGGTCGCCTATTTCTCGCTGCTCGGACGACGGCTGGCCGACACCGAACACATCCGCGGCTCGCGTCTGGTTTCGCCCAAGGATCTTGAGACCTGGTCGCGCAGGAAGTGGAAAGAGTATCTCAAGCACGTCCCTGCCAAGACGGGAACCCGGCGCTATACGCTGGCCGGCATTCCCTTCCCTCCGAACACGGTTGAAGCCCAGACCGGCATCTTCGGCACCGTGGGTGTCGGCAAGACCAATGCGATGAAAGAACTGCTCGGGACGATCCGGGCCGAGAATGGGCGGGCCATCATCTATGACAAGATGGGCGCCTTCGTACGGAACTATTACAATCCCGAGACTGACATCATCCTCAACATGTTCGACGCCCGCTCGGTCAGCTGGTCACCCTTCTATGAGGCCGAGACGCCGGAAGCCTTCGCCCAGATTGCCGAGGTGATGATCCAGCAGAAGCCAGGCTCCAACGACCCGTTCTGGTCGATCACGGCACGGCTGGTCTTCGAATATGCCGCCCGCGGGCTGATGAAGCAGAATCTGCGCACCAACACAGCACTCCGGAATGCCATCCTGACCATGCCGGCAGAGGCGCTGCAGGCCTTGGTGCAGAACACGCCGGGTGCTTTGTTTTTCGGCGAGAACATCCAGAAGACCTCCGCCTCGATCCGCGCCAACATGATCGCGGAATTGCGGTTCCTGGAATTCCTGCGCGATGACGGCATTCGCCCCTTCTCGATGCGGGATTGGGTCAAGTCGGAACGCCCGGGCTTCGTCTTCCTGACCGGCGATGCCGAACACTCGGCGGCCACGCGCAACGTCATCTCCACCGTGATCGAGGTCGCGGCGAATGCCCTGATGACCGGCCCGGAACGTCGTGACCCGAGCCTGTGGTTCTTCCTCGACGAGGTGCCATCGTTGAACCGGCTGCCGTTTCTCCCGACCAAGCTTGCCGAGATCCGCCAATTCGGTGGCGCCTTCGTGTTGGGCTATCAGGTCTATAGCCAGCTCGAGGACCTCTATGGTGACAAAGCCGCACAGTCGATCTCGGGCACCCTGAACAACCGCATCGTCTTCAACACGCCCGACGCGCGAACGGCCCGTCTCTTCTCGGACAGCCTTGGGCTTTCCGACATCATCGAACATCGTGAGACGATTTCCTTCGGGGCCGATGTCACCCGTGACGGCAATACGCTGAACGCGCAGCGGGTCGAGCGCCCCATCGTCACTGCTTCGGAAATTCAGTCCCTGCCGCAGTTCAGGGCCTATATCCGCTTTGGCTATGACGCCCCGACCGCTCTGGTCCAGTTCCCGCCGATCACGTCCAAAGACATCGCCCCGGCTATCGTCAAATACGAAGGCAAGGGCTTTGCCACCGGGTCGATGGATGCGCCTCTGGTGGAAGATCCCGGGAAGGGAGAAGGGGTGGCGACGGCAAACCTCGGCGCGTCCGAAGGAGCCCAACAGCCTGCGGCTGATTTGCCCTTCGTCATGCGGTCGCCGCGCCAGCAATTGGAGGAGTTCGATGCGTGGTTTGCCCGCAGGACCGCGCCGGAGATCGATCCCATCAGTTTCGATCTCAAGTCCAAGGCCAAAGAGGCTGACAAGCCACTGGCCTGGGAGGATTACTGTCGCGCCCGCATGCGCGGCGTCGAGGACCCGGATCTGCGTTTGGCGGACTTCTCGCGGGAATTGATGTCGAATTGGCCGGGCAAGATAAAGACCGCTCAGCCCGACGTTTCTCCCTATGACTCGGTGGTCCGTCTCGCATCAGCCGACCCTGACAACGATTTGGCGACGGAACGCGCCCTCGCTCCAACGGATCGCGCCTCAGGAGTTGGCGCTGCGGGAAGTCGTGGCGCGGAAAGCGGGGGCTCGGCTCCAAGCCAGAGCCCGACGCTGGTCATTCCGGAAAAGCGGGCAAACCGTAGCAAGCTCGTGGGCTGTTTTCTCGAAGGCGGTCTTTGATCAGTGCTGTCCGTATCGAATGTCTCCGCCGGGGCAGCTGCCTCAGGCTATTACAGCACCGAGGGCTACTATGCGGCGGGTTCGCCTGAGGCCGAAGCTGCGGCACAATGGTTTGGTCGGGCGGCAGAATATCTGACCGCCGAAGGGCAACTGGAGTTTCAGGGGCCGATCGACGATCGGGTCTTTGCCGACCTGCTGGACGGTCACGCCCCGCCAACCGAGAAGAATGAGAAGGGCGAATGGCGCCATGGCCAGATTCTCGGCCGCTGGGTCGACGGTGACCGCGAACACCGACCGGGCATCGATCTGACCTTTTCGGCGTCCAAGTCGGTCTCGGTGATGGCTCTGGTCGCCAAGGACGAACGCATCATCGCGGCGCACGACGCCGCAGTTCGCACCGCGATGACCTGGATCGAGGCCAACGCAGCGGCCACAAGACGCGCCGGACCGGACGGCGACATTGAGGTGGTCCAGGGTGGCAAGATCATCGCGGGTCTCTTTCGCCATGACACATCCCGGGCGCTCGATCCGCAACTGCACAGCCATGCCGTCATCGCCAACATGGTGCTGAACCCGGACGGCAAATGGACGGCGCTGCACAATGACGAGATCTATCTCACCAAGATGCTCGGCGGAGAGATCTACCGCAACGAATTGGCCCATGGCCTGCGCGGTCTCGGCTATGAGGTCGACCGCAGCGGCAAGGACGGCATCGTCGAAATCAAGGGCGTGCCACCCGCGCTGCTGTCGCTCTATTCCAAGCGCTCGGAGGCCATCGAAGCCGCCCTGGAAAAGCGTGGTCTCGACGACTCCCCGGAAAACCGCGCATTGGCGGCTCTGGCCACCCGCGTTGCCAAGGGTGGAAACCTCGACCGCGCTGCCCTCCACGAGAATTGGCAGACTGAAGCGAAAGTCCGGGGTATGGAACCCGAGCAACTTCAGGAGCTCCGCCGCGCGGCGGAACGATCTCTACATGTCCGGCTCGGCGGCGTCAGCCGCGACGGGATCGAGGCGGATTTCGTCAGGGGGGAGGCGAAGGACGCACTTGCCTGGGCCGTGGCCCACCTCAGCGAGCGGCAGAGTGTCTATCCGCTTCGTGATCTTCTGAAGACAGCACTTCCACGTCTTACCCATGGCACCGTCGCGGACCTGACCCGCGAGGTCACGGCCGCGATGAAGGGCAAGACCCTTCTTTATGCCGGCCAATCAGGCTTGAGCCCGCTCCTGACCGACAAGGAGACACTCGCCGCCGAGCGCGAGGTCTTGAAGACCTATCGCTCGGGAGTTCGAGCCGGGCGCCTGGATCTGGAAGCGCTGAGCCTCGAAGGACGGGATCACGAAAAATCGCTGCAGCGCAGGTTGGCGAACACGAGCCTGACTGAGGGGCAACGTGATGCGGTCATGACGGGCCTTTCCGGCGCGTCGCGCGTCGTGGGCGTGCAGGGCTATGCCGGAACCGGCAAGACCTTCATGGTCGAAACCCTGCGCCGCTATGCGGAGAAGGCTGAGTACGAGCTGATCGGCCTCGCGCCGTCCGGTCGTGCGGTCGAGGCCCTGAAGGAAGCGATCCCAACAGCCCAGACCATGCAGTCCTGGCTCATGCAGATCCGACAGGGCGGCGATCCCGGTGGAGATGGGCGGGGCCGCAAGATCCTTGTCGTCGATGAGGCAGGCATGATTGCTGCGACCGAAATGCGCGATCTTCTGACCCATGCCCATCGGAGCGGCTTTGCCCGGGTGATCCTCGTGGGTGACGTGAAGCAGCTCGATGCCGTCAGCGCGGGGCAACCCTTCGCCCAGTTGCAGCGGGCGGGCATGCCAACCGCCCTGATGACCGACATCCAGCGCCAGCGCGATGAAGCGGGCCGCGAAGCCGTGCTCCATGCCATCCGGGGCGAGGTGAAGGCCGCCATGGCTCGGATCGGCGAGGTCGTCGAGACCGGAAACCGGGCCGAGGTTTCCGCCAAGGTAGCGGATCGCTGGCTGCAACTGGATCAGAAGGGCAGGGAGGAGACGGGCATCGCCGTCCTGACCAATGCGGCCCGCAAGACGATCAACGAGGCGATCCGCATCAGCCTGAAACTCGAGGGCAAGCTCGGGATCGAAGACCAGAAGATGCTGGGCCTGAAGTCTGCCGGACTGACCCGCGCCGCAGCGGGCGATGCGCGGTCCTATGAGCCGGGCGACATCATCCTGTCCCTCGCCTCCTCAAGACAGCACCAGATCGAAAAGGGTGATCTTTACGTCGTCCTCGACCGGGATATCGGTGCCAACACGGTGAGGGTCGAGGACGTGGCCAAGGGCCGGGAGCTGATCCTCCCCCTCCGCCAGGACGAAAAGCTCGCGGCCGGCTTTGCGGTCTACACGCCGGAAGAGCGGGCCTTCACCACCGGCGACCGCGTCCGCTTCACCATCGCTGACAAGGAACGACAGATCATCAACGGTGCCCGGGGCAGCATCGCGGCCATAGGCTCCGGCAAGGTCACCGTGAAGATGTCGGGCCGCGACGCGGTAACCTTTCCCCTCGACAGTGTCGCGGCCCGCGGTCTCGATCATGCCTATGCCTCCACCGTGCATGACTTTCAGGGCAGCACGGTGAACCGGATCATCCTGGGCCTGTCCTCCGCCGAGCAACTTGCCACCCAGAAGTCCTTCTATGTGGCAATCTCGCGCATGCGGGAAGAAGCCGTCCTCATCACCGACGATGCGGCGGCCCTGGCCAAGCGGATTGAGGCCAACACCGGCGACCGACCGACGGCGCTTGAGTCCTGGCTCAAGGCCGAGCGCGAGCGGCAGGAAAAGCAGAAGGCGGAAGCCCCCGTCCCGCAAGAAAGATCGGCGCAGCCGGAACGGCCGGAACCGGCGCGCGAGGCGACGCAGCCACAGGCCAGTCCCAACCCGGAACGGCCTGACCGCCCCAGCGACTTTACCAAGCTCTTCGCTCTGCCGGTCGAGCGCAACGACGCCGAAGTGGAGGCGTCGATCAAGGCCTTCGCCGACCGTCAGAAGCAGAAAATCATCGAAGGCCCGATCCGCTGAGCCGGGTCGCATGAGAGACAGGAGAGGACGACATGCGTTTGGAAACCACCGATGCAAGCTGGCGGATCAGGCTCGGCCCCCGCGCCCGCCAACTGGTGCAGGGGGTGATGGGCGAAGATGAGAAGCCGGATGGCGATCTCCTTGAGCGGGCCCTCTCGCAGCTGGATCAGGACCTCGCCGAGGCCAAAGGTCAGATCAAGGCTCTGAAGGACGTTGCCGCTCGGCTCGTCCCGGACCTGGCCGAGGTCAAGGCAACAGTGCTCGAAACCTCCGGCCACACCTCCATGATGCTGGGTATGGTCTATCGCCAGATCTTCGTCTGCCGGCAGGTCATGGGTCTCATGCAGCCACATGGTGGGGCCGTGGGCGCCATCGTCGAGAAGACGCTCGAAGTCCTGCAATTGGCTGATGACACCTACCGCCGTTTGATCCCCGAACCCGAGCGGCGCTTCCAGGACTTCGACCTCAAACTCGAAACCGAGGTGCTGGAGAAGATGGAGGCGGCAAACCGCGCCAAGGCTAACGAGAAGGGCAAAGCGCCGTCCAAGGATGACGAAAAGGTGCTGGGATGAGCGGCGTCTCGGGCGCAAAACACTGGGCCAGATTGGCCCAAGGGCTGGCCCAAATTGGGCCAGGGTCCGGCCCGTTTTGGGCCGGCGGGCCCAAGTCCTTGATATTGAATCACTATTCGACATTCCGATCGAAGGGTCCCAAAATGGCCTATAAATGTAATGATTACAGTTATTTAGGATGGACCTGCAGCCTGCTGCGTCAGGTGTGTGGGATCTATCGGCCGAAGGACGAGTAACGGGCTTTTCGGGGAACCTTGCAAACGGTTGAAGGGGCGTCGGAATTTTCGCGAGGGTCAGCCAAAGCGGCGCCTGAGCGGGGGTGTAGGGCCGCGACCCCACGCATCCTGAGAAAAACCCCTCGGGCTCTGCGTGGGTTCCCTGACCTGCGAGATGCCCAAGATGGCCCTTTCGACACCGACGCCTGCGCCCATATCCCGACCCAATCCGAAGCCCGCCGACCGGATCCTTTGGGATGACGAAGTCCCCGAACTTGGCCTGCGCAAGCGCGGCTCCTCGGCCAGTTGGCTGGTGAATCTCGGCCCCGCTCGTGCACCCAAGCACAAGGCGCTCGGGAATGCGCGGCAACTGACCCGCGAAGCGGCACGCGTCATGGCGCGGGCGCTGATCGAGGCCACGGCCTCTGACGACTTGCCGCCTGACCCCAAGGTCAAACTCGTAGCCTTCCTGGAGACCTACCTCATCGACTGCCGAGGCCAGTGGAAACCCTCGACCTTGCGCGCCCATGAGACGGCCCTGCGCAGCCAAATCATCCCCGCTTTGGGCATGACGCGGGTCTGCGATCTGACGTCCGCCACTGTGGTGACCTGGTTCGGGAAGATGACCCAGGCGCCCGCGACGCGGAACCGGGCGCTCGCTCTCCTGTCGGGTGCCATGCGGCATGCCGAGCTTCTCGGCCTGCGCCCGCCGGGATCGAACCCCTGCGAGGGCCTGCGGCGGCGGCAATCCAGCTTCAAGGCCGATTATCTTGACGGTCCGGGCTATGCCGTCATGGCGCAGGTCCTGCGAGATGCTGAAGCCCAACACCCCGTCCCGGTCGCCTTCATCCGCTTCCTCGCCCTGACCGGGGCGCGTCGTGGAGAGGCCGAAGCGGTCAGCTGGGAGATGCTCGACGGCAAGCGCTTGGCCCTGCCGGACTCCAAGTCCGGGCCTCGTGCGATCTGGTTGGGCAAGCCCGCTCGCGACCTTCTCGCCGGGCTTCCGAAGGGCAGGGGGCTCATCTTCGTGGGTCCAAGCCTCACCCAGTTCCAGCGCCAGGTCGATCAAGTCTGGGCCTGCGTCCGTTCCGCACTCGCCCGGCCCAAGCTGCGTCTTCACGACCTGCGGCACAGTTTCGCCTCGGTCGCGGTGAACCATGGGCTGAGCCTGCAATTGATTGGCGGTCTCTTGGGCCATGCCGACCAGATGACGACGGCAGGATATGCCCACCTCGATGAGCGCCGCTTGCAAGCCGCCAGCCAACGGGTCGGCGAGCACTTCGAGAAGGTCAGCGCGGGCAGAGCCAAGGTAAAGCCCGACTGCCCCTTCCGGACCTTCGAGCGATCCTCAGCAACCCTGACCCACTTCTGCGCAGACCGAGGCCTCGACCCCACCACTTTCCGCCGTGACCTGATGGCTTGGCGCAAGAAGGAGGCCCGTGCATGACCGCGACCCTTCTGACCGATGCCCTCATCGACCGGATGCCGCCTCCTGCCAAGGAGGTCCTTCTCCGCGATGCGCAATGCGAGGGCCTATGCCTCCGCCTCCAGCCCGGAGGCGCGCGATCCTGGATCCTTTGGGAGCGCCGGGACGGCCGCAGCCACCGCGTCACGCTCGGAGCTTGGCCTTCGCTCGATGTTGCCGCCGCTCGCGCAACTTTCGTCAACCGACGCGCCGGGGAGAACCTTCTGCCCGTCCAGGCATCCACGGCGACCGTCGGCGATTTGGCGCGATACTGCATCGCGGCGCGGCGCTTGATCTGCAAGCCCTCGACCATGGCCTCCTTCGAGACGTGCCTGAATACCCAGCTCCTCCCGGCCTTTGGAGACAAGCGCGTCGATCAGATCACCCCGGCCATGGTTGCCCGCTGGTTTCATAGCTATTCCCGGACGAGCCCGGGCGGTGCCAACATGGCGCTGGCCGCAATCACCACGGTGATGAACTGGGCGAAGGCCTGTGGCAAGTTGCCGAAGGCCACACCAAACCCTGCCGCCCCGATCCGCAAGAACCGTCGCCCGCCGAGAGGCCGCATGCTGTCCAGCGCGCAGGTTCAAGCCCTCCGCAGGCTCCTGATGGCCAAGCAAGGTGAAAGCCCGGCGGTCGATGTCATCCACCTCCTCCTGCTGACCGGCTGCCGCTTCGGCGAGATCGCGGGCCTGACCTGGGAGGAAGTCCTGCCAGACCGGCTGAGCCTCAAGGACGCCAAGACCGGCCCGCGCGATGTCTTCCTTTCCAAACCTGCCCGGGACATCCTCAAGAGGCTTAAAGAACGCGCGGGGCAGGCGCCCCACGTCTTCCCGTCACGGGTCTCCAGCACTGGCCACATCGGCTCAGTCAGGGGTATCTGGGAGCAGCTCCGCAAGCGGGCAGGTCTGCCAGACGACATCCGCCTGCACGACCTGCGCCACACCTTCGCCTCGCATTCCCTGCTGGCCGGGGAGAGCCTGCCGACCACAGGGCGCCTCCTCGGGCATGCAACGCCGAGGACGACCCAGCGTTATGCGCATCTTGACGACAGCACTCTCGGGAGCGCTGCGAATGACATATCCGAGCAGATTGCAAGGCTCATGCACTCAACTGGCAAGCAGGATTTGGACGGAAGGAAAGGAATTCCATCGGTGAAAAGCTCGCGCATCAAACCTTCAACACTTTCCGATCGCTAGATGCGAACTCTTGGTCCCCTACTCGTAAGAAAACTCGCCCTCATCCAGCGGTGATCGCCTCTCCAGAAACCCAGCAACTTCATCCCTCTCTGCTGAAACGGGACAGTGTCTGAGACACGCATCTCTCAAACCACCCGCAACCTCAAGGAGGAGTTGCGGTCCTCGGTGAACACCTGCATAAAGCATTTAGGATGTAACGCATGCGGCTGACGCGCACGCATCGCAGAAGACAAGTCATAGCTGGGTGATAAGAAATGAATTTGCCGGATGTTTCCAAAATCGAGTCTGGAAAAGCAATTCTGTTCCTTGGCGCGGGTTTTTCTGCAGAGGCCAAGAATATTTTGGGAGAAGATGTCAGAGATGTGAACGGATTGATTTCGCAGCTTTTGAAGCTAGTTCACATTGACTCGCCTGACGGGTATGACCTCGACGCAGCCGCGCAAGACTTCTTGGATAATTTCCAGGGAAATGCTGAAAGCGAACTTTCCAAGTTGATCCATGGCAACTTCGCATCAAGGAAGTATTCAGATGCTCAAAGAATTATCGCATGCCAGCCTTGGTACAGAGTCTATACGACCAATTATGACAATATTGTTGAGAATATCTACGCAGAAGAGGGTAAGCCATATACAGAAAAGACGGTTCTCGAATCTGTCGAGCCGCCGATTGGTCGAACTCAAATAATCCATATTTATGGAAGCATTAGAAATCTTTCCCCTAGAGAATTCCGACAGAGCTTCCTTCTCACAGAAACCCAAAGGGACAACTCACCATTTCTGAAGTCGCCGTGGTATAGGCGGTTCAATGACGATGTTCTTTCTGCTCAGTCGATTGTTTTTGTCGGCTTCTCTCTGAGTGACATAGACCTTCGCAGGTTGCTTGGCGCGATCCCGGCAGACGCTAAAGGCAAGGTGCATTTCATAACTCGTGAAGGCGAGAAGCGGCCTGTTTCGCAAAGGCTAGCACGATTTGGGCAAGTCCATGAAGTCGGAACGACGGGCTTTGCCGCGCACCTTGCGGTCAAACGGACCGGACAACCGTTGATTTCGACTGCCCAGTCACCTGAATCGCTACGTGAACTGAACTTTGTCTCTCAGGCTGAAACCCATATTTCGTCTCAAGATATTCATAGCCTTCTCATTTCCGGCGACATTGAATACGAAAAACTTTCTCAGCGCGACTCAACCGGCCTGCCCGGCTCTTATGTGATGCCGCGGTCACCAGCGGCGTTTTCGCGGGCAATAGCCAGTGTGTCGGTCGGGACTCCTGTTTTGATACATGGAGACATCGGAAACGGAAAGTCAGTCTTTTCCGCAGTGCTTGGATACAAACTTCACTCCGCAGGATACAGAGTCTTTTCACTCCGAAGAGAGCCGGAGAGTGTCGGAGAAGTGATTTCCTTCTTGCAGTCGTTGGAAGGAAGATCTGCGGTCATTTTGGATGACATCCTAAAGTACCCCAAGCTTCCGGCGGCTATGGCAGGGATTGGCTCAAGAGACATAGTCATGATTGGGACAGTTCGATCAAACGCCCTTGATATTTCCAGGCATGTCATTGAGGGGCGGATCGGGCGCAGGTTTACTGAAGTCGATCTAAATGCGCCCAACAAGGATGAACTCAAGGCATGGCTAAGATATCTGAATGAGAACGGTCTTTGGGGAGACCGTTCGGATTGGCCTGACGGCGAGAAGATTCGCCACTTGGAGAAGCATTGCAGTAGTCAGCTGCGAGACCTGATGCTCGATATTTATTCGAAAGGCTCGCTTCACAAGAAGGTGGAAGACCTGCTCGCCGAAATCTCGGATTTAAGCCTTGACTTGAGGAATATAATCGGACTTAGTGCGCTGCTTACTATCTGTAATTTCCAGGACCTTGCGACGTTCGCAAATCTTTCTGAACTAGTTGACAGCCAAAATACGCTTGAGGAGTTTAGAGCTGAGGTAAACTCCAAGGGCCTGCTTGGACTATTTTCAATGGCGTATGGCGAAGTAATTGTGCGATCGCCCGCGCTGGCGCAGTTTGTAGTTCAAAGAATATTCGGAATTGAAAGGATTTTGGATATTTCATATGCGGCCCTGAAATATATCAACAGCTATCTTGCCGACGAGCCGGAGTTTTCAAGCTTGGGGAAAACCCTTCTGAAATACTCGACCTATGGATACTTGGTGAAAGGCAAAAAGGACTCTGCGAAACTAGAAGCTTTTTATGACAAGTGCCGAATTCTTACGTTCGCTCAAAGCGACCCGTTGTTTTGGGTGCAACGGTCCATTTGCTCAATGAAGGCTGACAACTTCGATTTAGCTGGGGGATTTGTAACCACGGCCTATGCGACTGCACGCAAAATGCGAAATTTCGATACTTATCAGATAGATAATCATAGCGCGAGGTTAAATTTGACCATCTCTCTGAGCTCTGGGGTTTCCCCCTTGGGAGATAGAGAGAGCATTGCATCAAGTCTACTCCAGGGGGTTCTAGCGAGGAAGTCCGACGATCTATATCATCCGCTCTCGGTGATGCGGCTCTTTCACCAGATCGTTGACAAGCATCTTTCGAGTCTTGATGCGACCCAGAAGGAAGTTTTGATCCGTGTGATCGATAGCTCTAGTAATAGCATTTCTAATGCTGGAGCGCTTGCAGGTAGATTTCGACAGCTATCTGAGTTGCAGAGGTCCTTAAAGGCGGCACGATCTAAGCTTGTGAATGCCCCTGCAAAGTGAACTGCCCTGGCTTTGGTCCGCCGGGAATTCAGTACCGTTAACCCGATCTTTGGCTGAGTGACTGCTGTGACATGTGATTTATGTCACCTTTGACGAGGTGTGCTGGACTGCCCTTCGGCGACGGGGTAACTTTACATCCTGTTGCGGCTCGACGGCCGACGCTTCTTCAACTTGTCATAGATGTTGCCGGCCCTTTGAATACTCGCCTGAATCGCCGACCTTTTCCAGGATCCCCGCTGCGCGACCTGCGTCAGGTGTGTGTCTTTAGCGGCTGGAACAGACGCCTCTTCCCTATCTCGGGCCTTTTTCACCTCAGGGACGGCGTAGCCTGCCTCGCCGACGTCAGCCCCCGGCAGGGTGGCTGGGGCGCCGTCTTTTGTCTTTCGCTGGCTGTACGTGCCCTGAATCCAGATCTCGCCCTCGCCGAAAATGAGTGGCACCGAGGGTCTAGTTTCAACTCGAACAGTTCCGATGCCGTCTGGAAGAGGGGTGGTTTCGAGAAGGTTTCCACACCATCCACGGCTGCTTCTCCTCCGAAGGGCAGCGTGCCTTTGCGCTTCACGCCCGATCCCGCCGCGACGCCATTGGCCAATCTGCGCAGCCTGATCAGCGCCGCAGAGGCCGGTTCCGCAGATTATGACTCCGTTCAGTATGGGGCCACCGTCAAACCGGAAAAGCTGCCCACCGCGATGACCATCGATGAAATCCGGGCCTGGGTTGCAGCCACCCCGGGTCAGAATCACGCCATCGGTCGCTACCAGTTCATCCCAGCGACGTTCGAGCGCCTGGCATCCCTGACCGGCATTGCTGGCACCGAAGTGTTCTCAACTGACCTGCAGGATCGTTGGGCGGACATTCTCTTGGCCGAGGCTGGCTACCTCTCGTTCTTCGCCGGGGATCTCACGCCTGAGGCCTTCATGGACAAAGTGGCTTCCGTCTGGGCGGGGCTCCCACTGGCCAATGGCACTTCCGCTTACGAAGGCACCGCCGGCAACCATGCCACGGTCTCGCGCGCGGCTTATGCCCAAGGCATGGCTATGATCTTCCCCGCGCAAAACGCCCTGGCCGCCGCCCGTCGCTGACCCGCCAGACCCGCCAGACCCGCCAGACCCGCCAGACCCGCCAGACCCGCCAGACCCGCCAGACCCGCCAGACCCGCCAGACCCGCCAGACCCGCCAGACCCGCCAGACCCGCCAGACCCGCCAGACCCGCCAGACCCGCCAGACCCGCCAGACCCGCCAGACCCGCCAGACCCGCCAGACCCGCCAGACCC
>NZ_JBFUAG010000013.1:0-141809 GCF_056406375.1 Rhodobacter sp. P1_C2 | reverse complement strand
CTGCCGCCCCCCGCACCCCCCGCCTCAAGGGGAGGCACGCCTCCCCTTGAGAAACCCCAGTGGATATTTGTGCCAGTATGAAAGGGTTACTTGCCGCGCCAGACCCAGCCGCCGCCGAGGACGCGGGTCGAGTTCGGGGCGTAGAAGACGCAGGCCTGACCGGCGGAGACGCCATCCTCGGGGTCGAGGAGTTCGACCTCGGCCGTGGTGGGCGACAGCGGGCGGATGATCGCGGCGCGCGGCGGGCGGGTCGAGCGGACCTTGACCTCGATGTGATGCTCCTGCCCGTCGAAGGGGGCGTCGCCGAGCCAGTTGATCTCGCGCACCGGGATGATCCGGGTGGCCAGCGCCGATTTCGGGCCGACCACGACGCGGCGGGTTTCCGGGTCGAGGCGCAGGACATAGATCGGCTCTTCCAGCCCGCCGACGCCGATGCCGCGGCGCTGGCCGACGGTGTAATGGATGACGCCATTGTGCTGGCCGAGGACATTGCCCGCCAGATCGACGATCTCGCCGGGGTCGGCGGCGCCGGGGCGCAGCTTTTCGATCACCGCGGCGTAATTGCCGTTGGGCACGAAGCAGATGTCCTGGCTGTCGGGCTTGTCGGCGACCGAAAGCCCGTATTTCGCCGCCAGCGCCCGGGTTTCCGCCTTGGAGCCGAGGTGGCCGAGCGGGAAGCGCAGGTAATCGAGCTGGTCGGGCGTGGTCGAGAAGAGGAAATAGCTTTGGTCGCGGTTGGCATCGGCGGCGCGGTGCAGTTCGGGGCCGGCGCCTATCTTGCGCTGGATGTAATGGCCGGTGGCCATGCAATCGGCGTTCAGATCCTTGGCGGTGGCCAGGAGATCCTTGAACTTGACGCGCTCGTTGCAGCGGATGCAGGGGACGGGGGTGGCGCCGGACAGATAGGCGTCGGCGAACTCTTCCATCACCGCCTCGCGGAAGGTGTTCTCGTAATCGAGGACGTAATGCGGGAAGCCCATCTGTTCGGCCACCCGGCGGGCATCATGGATGTCGCGCCCGGCACAGCAGGCGCCCTTCTTGGCCAGCGCTGCGCCATGGTCATAAAGCTGCAGCGTGACGCCCACCACGTCATAGCCTTCTTCCTTCAGCATCGCCGCCACGACCGACGAATCGACGCCACCCGACATGGCCACAACGACGCGGGTATCCGCCGGGGCCTTGGGAAGCCCAAGAGAATTTAGTTTTACGTCCAGCATGATTGCGGCCAAGTTGAGGATTTAGACCCGCAATATAGGAAAATGCCGCGCAGTCTCAACCCCTCGCTTCACCCTTGCTTAAGGACGCTGGGGCATTTTGGCCCCGTTGGACGAGGATAGCCCCATGTATCTCAAGAAAGTCGATGGCCCGCGCCAGGTCACATTGCCGGATGGCAGCATCCTGAGCCGTGCCGATCTGCCCCCACCCGATACGCGCCGCTGGGTGGCCAGTCGCAAGGCCGTGGTGGTCAAGGCGGTGCTTTACGGGCTGATTCCCGAGGCCGAGGCGCTGGACCGCTACGCCCTGTCGGAGGAGGAGTTTGCGCTTTGGCGCGATGCCGTCGAAAAATACGGGGACAAGGCCCTGCGCGTCACGACTATCCAGAAGTATCGACAACTTTAAGTTGTTTTCCGAAATCGTTCTGGCAGAGTAACTCTTGATTAACCATTGCCCGCCAAAGTCGTTAATGGACAGTCGAGACGGAGTTCTGAAAGATGCGTATACTGCTGGTGGAAGACGACCCTACGACCTCTCGCAGCATCGAATTGATGCTGACACATGCGAATCTTAATGTCTATTGCACAGATCTTGGGGAAGACGGCATCGATCTGGCGAAGCTTTATGATTACGATCTCATTCTGCTGGATTTGAACCTGCCCGATATGTCGGGCCACGAGGTATTGCGCCAATTGCGGCTTGCCCGGATCGAAACGCCGATCCTGATCCTCTCGGGTTCCGACGATACAGAGAACAAAATCAAGGGCTTCGGCTTTGGCGCGGATGATTACCTGACCAAACCCTTTCACCGCGAGGAATTGGTGGCCCGCATCCATGCGATCATCCGCCGCTCCAAGGGTCATTCGCAATCGGTGATCCGGACCGGCAAGGTCCAGGTCAATCTCGATGCCAAGACCGTCGATGTCGAAGGGGCCGCGGTGCATCTGACCGGCAAGGAATACCAGATGCTGGAACTGCTCAGCCTGCGCAAGGGCACTACCCTGACCAAGGAGATGTTTCTTAACCATCTCTACGGCGGCATGGACGAGCCGGAGCTGAAGATCATCGACGTTTTCATCTGCAAGCTGCGCAAGAAGCTGGCCGAGGCGACGGGGGGCCACAATTACATCGAAACCGTCTGGGGCCGCGGCTATGTGCTGCGCGAACCTTCGATGGGCGAGGTGCCGCGCCTGGCCGCCAGCGCCTGAGGCTGGAAATCCGCGCTGACCGCCCGTAAACCTATGGCGCGAGCAGAGGGGCGGATGATGGACAAGCGGGTGGAAGATCTGACCGAGGCCGAGGCGCGTGCCGAACTGGACCGGCTGGCCCAGGCGCTGACAGCGGCGAATACCGCCTATCACACGCTGGATGCGCCCGAGATTTCGGACGCGGACTATGACACGCTCAAGCGCCGCAACGCTGCGATCGAGGCGCAGTTTCCGGCCCTGAAGCGCGCGGACAGCCCCACGGACCGAGTCGGGGCAACGCCGGCCTCGGGCTTTGGCAAGGTGCCGCATCGGGTGCGGATGCTGAGCCTGGAGAATGCTTTCGCCGAAAGCGACGTGGTGGATTTCGACGACCGGGTGAAGAAATTCCTCGGGCTCGGCCATGTGACCTATACGGCGGAGCCGAAGATCGACGGCCTCTCGCTGAACCTGCGCTATGAGGCGGGCCGTCTGGTCCAGGCCGCCACGCGTGGCGATGGCGAGACGGGCGAGGATGTGACCGCCAATGCCCGCACGATCGCCGATATCCCGCACAGCCTGACCGGGGCGCCCGATGTGCTGGAGGTGCGGGGCGAGGTCTATATGTCGCATGAAGATTTCGCAGCCCTCAACCTGCGCCAGACCGAACGCGGTGAAAAGACCTTTGCCAACCCGCGCAATGCCGCTGCCGGCTCCTTGCGGCAGCTTGATCCGACGATCACCGCCGCCCGGCCGCTGCGCTTTTTCGCCTATGCCTGGGGCGAGATCTCCGAACCGCTCGGGACTTCGCAGCTTGCATCAATTGCGCGCTTCAAGGACTTGGGATTTCAGGTAAATCCCTTGACGGTACTCTGCGAGAATCCAGCAGATTTGATCGCGCAATACCGCAAGATCGAGGCGCAGCGCGCGACCCTCGGCTATGATATCGACGGCGTGGTCTACAAGGTCAACGACCTCGGCCTGCAGGGGCGGCTCGGCTTCCGATCCTCCACCCCCCGCTGGGCGATTGCGCATAAGTTCCCGGCCGAACTGGCCTGGACCCGGCTGCTGGCGATCGAGATTCAGGTCGGCCGCACCGGGGCCCTTTCGCCCGTGGCGCGGTTGCAGCCGGTGACGGTGGGCGGGGTCGTCGTCTCCAACGCGACGCTGCACAACGAGGATTACATCGCCGGTCGCGATTCCAAGGGCAACCCGATCCGCGAGGGCAAGGACATCCGCGAGGGCGACTGGGTACAGGTCTACCGTGCGGGCGATGTGATCCCCAAGATCGCCGACACCGACCTGAGCCAACGCAAGGACGGCGCGCAACCCTATGTTTTTCCGCAGATTTGCCCGGAATGCGGCAGCGTCGCGCACCGCGAGCCGGGCGATTCCGTCCGCCGCTGCACCGGGGGTCTGATCTGCCCGGCGCAGGGTGTGGAAAGATTGAAGCATTTTGTCAGCCGTGGCGCCTTTGACATCGAGGGCCTCGGGGCCAAGCAGATCGAAATGTTCTATGCCGACCCCGATCTGCCGATCAAACAGCCGGCAGACATCTTCACCCTTGCTGCAAGAGACGCGGCCAGCCCTCTGAAAAAGCTGAAGAATCGCGATGGTTTCGGCGAGAAATCCGTCACCAACCTTTTCGCCGCGATCGAGGCACGGCGGCGCATCCCGCTCGACCGGCTGATCTTCTCCCTCGGCATCCGCCATGTGGGCGAGGTGGCCTCAGGCGTCATCGCGCGCCATTACGGCACCTGGCCAGCGTTTGAGGCCGCCGTGACCGTGGCAAGCCCGGGCACGCCGGAATGGGACGATCTTCTCTCGGTCGACGGCATCGGCGAGGTTCTGGCGCAAAGCCTGACCGACGCTTTCCGCAACCCGGCCGAACGCGCCGCGATCGACGCGCTGGTCTCCGCGCTGGAGGTGCAGCCCGTGGCGGCGCGGGCGGTGGTTGCCTCTGATATTGCAGGGAAAACCCTCGTCTTCACCGGCACGCTGGAGAAGATGAGCCGGGCCGAGGCCAAGGCAAGGGCCGAGGCGATGGGGGCCAAGGTGGCGGGCTCGGTCTCGGCGCGCACCGATCTGGTGATCGCGGGGCCGGGGGCGGGCTCCAAGGCCAAGGATGCCGAACGGCTCGGTGTGAAGATGATCGACGAAGACGCCTGGATCGCGCTCGCGGGCCTTTCATGAGCCGTCCGGAAATCCTGTTTCCGCTTTACGCCGCGCTGGACACGCTGGAAGGGATCGGGCCCAAGACCGCCAAAGCGCTGGAGCCTTTGGGCGTTGAAAAGCCTAAGGATTTTCTGTTCCTTCTGCCGCATTCCGGGGTGGACCGCAGCCGCAAACCCTCGATCCGCGCGGTGGAGGCGCCGGCGGTGGTGACGGTGGAGGTGGAGGTCGGCCTGCATATCCCGCCGCGGCAGAAGGGTCGGCCCTACCGCGTGAACGTGCAGGATGCCGAGACGGAGTTCCAGCTTGTCTTCTTTCACGCCCGTGCCGATTACCTGCGCGAGCTGTTGCCGACCGGGCAAAGGCGCGTCGTCTCCGGGAAAATCGAGATTTTTGATGGGGTTGGACAGATGGTTCACCCCGATCATGTGCTGCGCCCCGAAGAGGCCAAGGCGCTACCTGCCTTCGAGCCGGTCTATCCCCTGACCGCGGGCGTCACGCAAAAACAGATCGCCAAGGGGGTCGCGGGCGCCTTGGCGCGCACGCCCGAGATGCCGGAATGGATCGACGGGCCGCTCAAGGCGCGGGAGAACTGGCCGGATTGGCGCACGGCCCTGGTGGCGGCGCATCGGCCCGAAGGCGCGATCGACCTTCTCCCCGAGGCGCCGGCGCGGGCGCGGCTGGCCTATGACGAGCTTTTTGCCCATCAGCTGACCCTGTCGCTGGCCCGTGCAGCCCTGCGGCGGGGCAAGGGACGGTCGAGCCTCGGCGATGGAAGATTGCAGCGCAAGGTCTTGCAATCCTTGCCTTATCAGCCGACCGGCGCACAGGTTCGCGCGGTGGCGGAGATTGCCGCCGACCTGGCCTCACCCCTGCGGATGAACCGGCTTTTGCAGGGCGATGTCGGCTCGGGCAAGACGCTGGTCGCCTTTCAGGCTTTGCTGATCGCGGTGGAGGCGGGCGGGCAGGGTGTGATGATGGCGCCGACCGAGATCCTCGCCCGGCAGCATTTCGACGGTTTGGCGCCGCTCGCCCAAAGCGCCGGGGTCAGGCTGGAGATGCTGTCGGGCCGCGACAAGGGGGGGGAGCGGGCGAAGAAGTTGGCCGACCTCGCCTCGGGTGCGATCGAGATTTTGGTGGGCACCCATGCCGTCTTCCAGAAAGACGTGCAATTTCATGATCTTCGGCTGGCCGTCGTCGACGAACAGCACCGCTTCGGCGTGGCGCAGCGGATGGAGCTTGGGTCCAAGGGGCAGGCGGCGGATGTGCTGGTGATGACGGCCACGCCGATCCCGCGCAGCCTGGCGCTGGCCTCTTATGGCGACATGGATGTGTCGGTGCTGGATGAAAAGCCGGCGGGTCGGAAGCCGATCCGCACCGCCCTGATCTCGGATGCGCGGATGGAGGAGGTGGTGGGCCATCTCGCCAAGGCGGTGGCCGAGGGGCGGCAGGCCTATTGGGTCTGCCCGCTGGTCGAGGATTCGGAGGTGATGGACTATGCCAGCGCCGAGGCGCGCTTTGCCTCGCTGCGCGCGGCCTTCGGCGATGTGGTGGGTATGGTTCACGGCCAGATGCCGCCGGCCGAGAAGGATGCCGCCATGGCGCGCTTCGTGGCGGGGGAGACCAAGGTTCTGGTCGCCACCACGGTGATCGAGGTCGGGGTCAACGTGCCCAATGCCTCGATCATGGTGATCGAGCGGGCCGAGGTCTTCGGTCTGGCCCAGCTGCACCAGCTGCGCGGGCGGGTCGGGCGGGGCAGCGCCGAATCGACCTGCCTTCTGCTTTACCAGGCGCCGCTCGGCGCCTCGGGGGAGCGGCGGCTCAAGGTGATCCGCGACACCGAGGACGGCTTTCGCATCGCCGAGGAGGATCTGACGATGCGTGGCGCGGGCGATCTGATCGGCACGGCTCAATCCGGCCTGCCGCGCTTTCGCATCGCGGATCTGGAACGGCAGGCGGGTTTGATGGCCGTGGCGCAAAGCGATGCGCGGCGGCTTCTGGCGGAGGACCCCGCCCTTGAAAGCCCGAGGGGGCGGGCGGCGCGGGGTCTGCTGTGGCTGTTGGATCAGGACCGGGCGATCCGGCTACTGACGGTTGGTTAGGGTTTGTTCCGCATAAGTTCTCAAAAAGTTCTTTACAGGTGGTTAATGATATGAGAACAATCGAGCAACAGAAACGGAAACACCCTGAATCCTACGGAGACGCCGATGTTTGCTCGTATCGCCCGCCAGTTCGCCGCCCTCGGGGCCGATGTTGAAGATGTGGCCGGTGTCGCCACCCTGTTCATGGTGCTGTTTCTGGGCCTGACCCTGTCGGGCGTTGCCTGATCTGCCGCTGTGTTCTGCCTGCGTTTCTGCCGGCCGCGTTGCCTGACGCCTGTCCCGCCCGCATGAATGAAACGCCACTTCCGCCGCCATCCCCCAAGGATGCGCGGCGGTTTTTTATGGGACAAGGGTCAGACGCCGACGGCTGCCTTGGCTTCGGCGGCGGCGATGGCCTCGACCGTGGCCTCCAGCGCCAGGAGGATCGAGGCGTGGCGATTCTTGTACTCACGGGCCGGGATCAGCACTTCGTAGCCGTCAAAGGGGGCGGCGGGGACGGGGCCGCCGGCTTTCAGCATGGCCGAAAGCGCGTCGCGCGCGGCCTCAAGCTCGGCCTTGCTGCGGCCGATCACCACCTCGCCCAGCACGGCGGCAGAGGCCTGACCCAGGGCACAGGCGCGCACATCCTGGGCAAAGTCGGCCACCTTGCCGTCCTGCATCACCACATCCACCCCGATCGTCGAACCGCAGAGCGGCGAGCGTTTGCGGGCCGAGCCCGAGGGCGCCTCGAGATGGCCGAGATGCGGGATATCGGCGGCCAGCGCCAGGATGCGGCCGGAGTAGAGTTTGACAAGGTCGGTGTCGCTCATGGCGGGTCTTTCGCTCTGGTCCGGCGGTTGCTCCTCGCCTAGATAGGCCCGACACGCCCGTTCGCCAAGGAGATCCCGATGGTCTTTGACCCCGCCACGCTGAAATTTGATGCCCAGGGCCTGATCCCCTGCATCGCGCAGGAGGAAGGCAGCGGCGAGATCCTGATGTTCGCCTGGATGAATGCGGCCTCGGTGGCGAAGACGCTGGAGACCGGGCATGTCACCTATTGGTCGCGCTCGCGCCAGAGCTTCTGGGCCAAGGGCGAAAGCTCGGGCCATGTGCAGGAACTGGTCGAGCTGCGGATCGATTGCGACCGCGACAGCCTGCTGGCGGTGGTGCGCCAGACCGGGCCTGCCTGCCACACCAACCGGCGCAGCTGTTTCTATACCGCGATCCGCGACGGTTCCGAGGTCGAGATCATGGCGCCGATGCTCTGATCCGGCGCAGGGCTGCGCCGCATCGGCCAGCCGGGGCGGGGGCCGGTGCGGGCCGCTTCGGCGGCATCGCCGATCAGCAGCGCCTCGCGCCGCTTCAGCCGGGCCATTTCGCGGCGGATGTCGGACAGGGCGGTTTCGATCTGGTGGCGGGTCAGGCCTTCGGCTGCGGGTTCGATCATCGGGTCCTCCGTTCTGGTGACCCGCCCAGCTTGCGCCAGAGCCGTTAACGAAACGTCAGCAAGCCAGCGAAAGGTCGGCAGGGCTGCCAAAGGTCTGGGGGTTGCGGCCAAAAACCCGGCGGGCTAACCAAGGGCCCATGATGACGCTTGACGAGACAGAAGAGATGATCCCGGCCTGGGTGGCGGGGCGTCTGACGCCGGTGGAAAAGCTCAGCGTCCATCGCCAGGGCCTGCGCCACAAGGCGGTTTCGGTCTTTGTGATGGAGGGCGACCACATCCTTTTGCAGCAGCGCGCTTTCGGCAAGTACCACTCGGGCGGGCTCTGGGCCAATACCTGCTGCACCCATCCGCGCTGGGGCGAGGCGGACAATGCCTGCGCGCGTCGCCGTCTGCAGGAAGAGCTGGGCATCTCCGGCCTTGCCGTCCGCCCGGCCGGCATGGTCGAATACCGCGCCGATGTTGGCAATGACCTGATCGAGCATGAGGTGGTCAGCGTCTTCATGGCCAAGGCGCCCCTGCGCCCGGTCCTGTGGCCCGACCCCGAGGAAGTGGCCGATACGACATGGATGACGCTGGCCGAACTCGATGCCGCGATTGCCGAGGACCCGGCCCGCTTCACCCCCTGGCTGCGCATCTACCTCTCCGAACATCGTGAGCGTCTTTTTGGCAGCCTCGCCGATTGATGCCATGTTTTGCCGCGATCCGAAGCACTTGGCGGTGCTGACCGGTTGCTCCTTCATTCCAACTGTGGCAAGACAGGCCGCAACATGCAGCGCATGATGGCGCTGCGTGACATCAGGATAACCCAGCCTTTGCCGGAATCGAGCCAGATGAGTGATTTTTCCGCCCGCCGCGTGATGATGGTCGATACCCAGGTGCGCCCGCAGGACGTGACCAAATTCCCGATCATTGCGGCCATGCTTGCCGTCCCGCGCGAGCATTTCGTGCCCGAGGCCGCCCGCGAAGCCGCCTATGTCGGCAACAACATCCCGCTCGCGCCGCGCCGCGTGGTGCTGGAGGCGCGCAGCCTTGCCAAGCTTCTCGATGCGCTTGACGTGACGCCGGGGGAGAAGGTGCTCGATCTTGGCGCCGGCCTTGGCTATTCCAGCGCGGTTCTGGCCGAGATGGGCTGTGATGTCGTCGCCGTCGAGGAAGATGCCGCGATGGCCGCTCTGGCCGCGCAGAAGCTGGAAGGTCTGGCCAAGGTCGTGACCGGGCCGCTGACCGCCGGTGCGGCCAGCGACGGACCCTACGACATCATCCTCGTCGAGGGCGGGGCGGAGGCCTTTCCGGCGGCGCTTGAGGCGCAGCTGAAGGAAGGCGGCCGGATCGGGGTGATCTTCATGGAGGCCGCCCTGGGCATCGCCCGGATCGGCCACAAGCTGGACGGCAAGATCAGCTGGCGTTTTTGCTTCAATGCGACCGCTCCGGTGCTGCCGGGGTTCGAGGCGCAGCGCGGCTTCGTTCTCTAAGGTCCGGGCTCCTCCGAGCGCGGGTCTTCAATGCCAGGGCCACAAAGCCCGGCGCAATGCGCCCCGCGAAGGGCGCGGTCCGATGAGGTGGATGATGCGGAAAGTCCTGAGTGCCCTGCTTCTTGGTGCGGTCTCTTTTGCGCCCGGTGCGCTTTGGGCGGAAACCCTGACCGATGCCCTGATCTCGGCCTATCGCAACTCGCATCTGCTGGAGCAGAATCAGGCGGTGCTGCGGGCGGCGGACGAGGATCTGGCCACGGCGGTTGGCACGCTGCTGCCGGTGGTGAGCTTTGCCACCTCGATCGTGGACAGCCGCGGCGAGCCGACCTCGCTTTTCGCGGCACCCGGGCGCGTCACCTCGGCCAGCGGCGTGATGAGCCTGACCGCCTCGCTGACGCTCTTTGACTTCGGGCGCAACCGAACCACGATCGCGCTGAAGGATGAACTGGTGCTGGCCTCGCGCTCCTCGCTGGTCAATGTCGAACAGCAGGTGCTGCTGGATGCGGTCTCGGCCTATGTGAACATGGCCCTGCAGCTGCAACTGGTCGGGGCGCAGCAATCCAACGTCCATCTGGTCAGCCAGGACTTGCAGGCGACGCAGGACAAGTTCGACGTGGGCGAAGTGACCCGGACCGACGTGGCCCTGGCCCAGGCGCAGCTGGCTTCGGCCAATGCCTCGCTGGCCGCGGCCCAGGGCAACCTGAACGTGGCGCGTGAACGCTACAACGCCGCCATCGGCCATTACCCCAGCACCCTCGCGCCCCTGCCGCGCACGCCCTCGCCGGTCAAGACCGTGGCCGAGGCGCGCAGCGTGGCGTTGCGCGGTCATCCGGCGGTGATCCAGTCGCAGCATCAGGCCAAGGCTTCCGATCTCAACGTGCTGCTCGCCAAGAAGCAGATGAGCCCGACGATCACCGGCAAGGCCTCGATCTCGAACTCCTTCACGGCGGATTCGGGCAAGTCGCCGACCGAGGGCGTGGAGCTGGACTTCAACCAGACGCTTTATGCCGGCGGACGCCTGTCCTCGGCCTTCCGTCAGGCGATTGCCAACCAGCAGGCCTCGCATGCCGCCCTGATGCAGACCGGGGTCAATGTCGATGAGTCGGTGGGCAAGGCCTGGTCGAACATCCTCGTCTCGCGCGCCTCGATCAGCGCCAGCGACGAGCAGATCCGCGCCGCCCAGGCCGCCTATGACGGCGTCAAGCAGGAGGCCGCCCTCGGCAGCCGGACCACGCTGGACGTGCTGAGCGCCGAGCAGACCCTGCTCAATGCCAAGACGGCACGGCTGCAGGCCGGGGCCAACCTCTACATCAGCCAGTATTCGCTGCTGTCGGCGATGGGCCTGCTGACCGCCGACAAGCTGCATCTGGGCATCCCGACCTTCGACCCCGAGGCCTATTACAACGCGGTGAAACACGCCCCGGCCACCTCGCCCCAGGGGGCAAAGCTTGACCGGATTCTGAAGACTCTGGGCAAATAAACGTCACAGTTTAGCCGATCGTTAATGCTGGCCATCGCACTTCCTTGTGCGATGGCCTTTATTCCCATAGACTTGCCGCAATCCGCCCAGACAGAAGCGGGAATGTTTATGAGTGACGGCAACGGGACCAGAGCAAACATGTCAGAGCCAATGACTTCCGGCACCACAGAAGATGTTCTGACGTCGATCCGGCGTCTGGTTTCGCAAGATCTGCGGCCCGCGCCGATGCCGCCGCGCAGCCCCGCGGTCACCCCGACTGACGGCGCCCCGGCGGCGCAGATCGTCTCGCGCATCGTCGTCTCCGACAAGCTGATCCTGACGCCGGCCCTGCGCGTCGTCTCCTCGCGAGAGGCAAAGCCGGCCGAGGCCGCGCCGTCCGCCGATGCGCCGAGCCTGGCCGCTTCCGCCGCCACCATGCTGCCGCCTTTGGCCAAACCGCAAGGCCCCTTGCCCCGCCTGCATCTGGAGGCCGCGCATTCCGCCGCGTTGGGTGCCGCGGCGCAGGCCAAGACCCCTGACCTCGTGGCCGCTTTGAGCCAGGCCGTCGACCAGCGTGCCGCCCTCGATTGGGAATCCGAAGCCGGCGAGAACGGCGATGATACCGAGGCGCTGAACTGGGACAATTTCGTTTTCGTCCGCCGCTCGATGCAGGACCTCTGGGCCGCCCGCGGCTCTGACAGCGCCGCGACCACGCCCGCCGCAGCCACGCCGCCCGCGGCGTCCTCCCCCGCAACCGCCGCGCCGCAGGCCGAAGAGGCCCCGGCGCTCGACGCCGTGACCGATGCCGTCACCGCAGCCTGGGCCGATGCCGCCGAGGCCGAGGTGATCGCCGGCCTGCGCGATCTGGGGATGCCGGAGGCGGCCGAGCCCTTGACCAAGGCAGAGGCCGCGCCCGCCCGCGACCCCGAAGTCGCCACCGCCGAGGTGATCCCCGGTGTGGCGCAAACCGAAGACGATATCTTTTCGGAACAGGTGCTGCGCGAACTGGTGCGCGACCTGATCCGCGAGGAGTTGCAGGGCGGCCTTGGCGAAAGGATCACCCGCAACATCCGCAAGCTGGTCCGGGCCGAGATCGCCCGCTCGCTGGCGGTGCAGGATCTCAGCTGATCTTCGCAAGCCTTCTGCCGCCCAAAACAAAAGCGCGCCCCGAGGGACGCGCTTTTGTTTTGCCGATACTTGTCTTGGCTGAACTTGGAAGAGATCAGGCAGCTTCTGCCTGATCCAGCTCCAATGCATGGCGACGTTCGCTTTCTTCCCGCGACAGCGCCACCGAGGTGCGAACCCCTTTGCCAACGAAATCCATCAGGCCCTTGACCACGCGCTCGTTCGGGTCGATCCCGGCGCATGACAAAACCTCACGCCCGTCACGCGACCGCGCCCAACGCGCGATCTGATCCGGGCCATTGCCGTATTTCTTGTCGTCGGCAATTGCATCGTCCAGCGCAGCCAGAACCACGGCCGCAAAAAGCTTGCGGGCGCGCTGTCCTTGTTCAAAGTTGAAGGCAGTGCTGTCTATGAAATCGGCCATCTTGCGTCCTACTTCTTGCTCTTGTCTTTTCTGACGTTCCGCGCTTGTAACGATTTGAAGACGATTCGTCATCCTCGTCGCGACATGTCTGTCATGCGTTTTATGCATGGCTCGTGTCAAGCATCGCGTATCTTGTTGACGCCCCGGGGGACCTCCCGCGATATATAGGGGGGTTGAGGTCGCAATCAAGGTTTCGAGAAGGTTTTAAGCTGTGCCAGACCAGGACGCCCCCATCCCCGCCGCCACCCTGCGCGAGGCGGTCCGCGCCGCGGCACGCGTTTGCATTCTGCCCAGGTTTCGGGCGCTAAGCGCCGGAGATGTCGCAGAAAAGAGCGGACCGAACGATTTGGTCACCGTCGCCGATACCGAGGCCGAGGCCTTCATCGCGGCGGCCCTCGCCCGCGATTGGCCGGGCGTGCCGGTGCTGGGCGAGGAGGGGGTTGCACTGGACGCAAGGCTCCGGACCGCGATGGGAGAGGCGGATCTGGCGGTGATCCTCGACCCGGTCGATGGCACCTGGAACTTCGCGCGCGGCCTTGCGATCTTCGCCGTGCTGCTCGCCGTGGTGAAACGGGGGCGCCCGGTCTGGGGCCTGCTCTATGATCCGATCTGCGACGACTGGATCGAAGCGGCGCGCGGCGAGCCCACCACGATGACCACCCGCCACGGCACCGTGCCCCTGCGCACCGCGCCCGCAAAACCGCCCGCGGCGTTGAGTGGCTACCTGCCCCTGGGCCTTTACCCGGCCGAGGCCAAGAGGGCCGGGGCGCTGGCAGGGCTGGCCTATGCCCGCGTGACCAGCCTGCGCTGCACGGCGCATGAATACCGCACCCTGGCGCAGGGCCATGTCGATTTCCTGCTGTCAAGCCCAGAGCCCCACCCCTGGGACCACGCGGCAGGGGCCCTGGCGGTGGAGGGCGCGGGGGGCGTGGTCCGCTTCCTCGACGGCGGTGCCTATGACACGGCGCGGGTCAAAGGCACGCTCCTCGCCGCGAGCTGTGAGGCCGTCTGGCAGCAGGTCGCCCGGGATTTCGCGGCACTGGCTTGAGGAATCTTGTTCCGGACAACCGATTTTTCTGCGAAAAATCGGGGCGCCAACCCTTGATTTTTCGCAGAAAAATCGTGACCCGCCCCTTTCGATTTTTCGACGAAAAATCGCGACTCCGCCCATGGCCGCCCGCAGATCAGAGCCGCGTCACCCGCGCCGTGCCGGCCCACATCTCGCCCTCGGCCTTGTCGAGCCGCAGATGGGCGATCGCCCGTCCGCCGCTTTGGGTGAAAAGCCGCCCCACCTCGCGCCCCTCGGCCAGGATCGACGTGCCGACCGGGGCCGCGCCCGCGATGGCGACCTGTGCCAGGCCCTTGCGCAGTTCGGTCTTGTGCTTCATCCGCGCCGTGACCTCCTGGCCGACATAGCAGCCCTTGCGGAAGTCGACGCCATGCAGGCGCTCGAAGCCGGATTCCAGAAGATAGCTGTCGTCGGGGAGAAGCTCGATCCCGGTCTCGGGGATCAGATGCGCGACGCGGATCGCGTCCCAGTCGACCGAGGGCGTCTCCATCGGGGCGCCGTAGAAGCGCCAGCCCATCGCGTCATGCCGCGGGTCGGGCAGGGCGCCGGGCGGCGCATCGCCGAGGCTGCGGCTGACCACCCAGTCCGAGGGCGTCAGGCTGACATCGGCGCGCAGGCGGTACAGGGTCAGGCGGCGCAGCGTCGCATCAGCCAGCGCCTCGGGCAGGTCGAGGAACAGCGCGTTGCCGATCCGGCCCACGAAGAAATCGGCCAGATACTTGCCCTGCGGCGTCAGGAGGGCGGTCCAGACGAGGCCCGGCCCCTTGGCCAGGGGCAGAACGTCATTGCTGACAAGGCCTTGCAGGAAGCTCAAAGCCTCCTTGCCGCCTAGGGTTACGATCCTGCGGGTTCTGTCGGTCATGCACGGTCTCCTGAGCCCCAGATATAGGCCAAGGCGGCGCAGGGGGAAGCCCTATTCCTTGAACTGCAGCCGGTAGAGGTCGGCATAAAGCCCGCCGCGCGCCAGAAGCTCGGCATGGGTGCCGCGGTCGACGATCCGGCCCTGGTTCATCACCAGGATCGTGTCGGCGGCCTGGATCGTCGAAAGCCGGTGCGCGATGACCAGGGTGGTACGGCCGGCGCGCAGGCGGTCTAGCGCCTCGGTCACCAGAAGTTCGGTCTGGCTGTCGAGTGCCGAGGTCGCCTCGTCCAGCAACAGGATCGGCGCGTCGCGCAGCACGGCGCGGGCGATGGCGATGCGCTGGCGCTGGCCGCCCGACAGGGCGGTGCCGCGCGGGCCGGCGGGGGAGGCGGCACCCTGCGGCATGGCAGCGACGAAATCGGCATGGGCGAGGCTGAGGGCGCGGCGCAGGCCCTCCTCGGACTGATCCTGCGCGCCGAGCCGCACATTGGTGGCGATCGGCTCGTCGAACAGCGCCGAATCCTGGCTGACCACGGCGAAAAGGCTGCGCAGCCCGGCGAGGTCGAGCTGGCGCAGATCCGTGCCATTGATGGTGACCTGCCCGGCATCGGGATCGGCCAGTCGTGTCAGCAGGTGGAACACCGTGGTCTTGCCCGCGCCCGAAGGCCCGACCAGCGCCGTGACCTTGCCAGGCTCGGCCACGAAGGAGATATCGTCCAGCACCCGCGTCTGGTCATAGCCGAAGGAGAGGTTCCTCACCTCCAGCAGCAGGGGGCCGGCGGCGGGCAGGGGCAGCGGGTCGCGCGGCGTGGTGATCTTCGGCACCTCGTCCAGAAGGCCCCTGATCCGCTCCAGCGAGGCGCGGGCGGCGGCCCATTGGCCGGACACCGCGCCCAGCCGGCGCAAGGGTTCGAAGACCAGGCCCATCGCGGTGAAAAAGCTCATGAAGGCGCCGATGGTCTTGGTGCCGGCGATGATCTCCATCCCGCCATAAAGCATGACCCCGGCGAACCCCAGCGCCGCCACCACGTCGATCAGCGCCGGGATCGCGGCGGAGGAGCGGTCCGAGCGGAACTGCGCGGCAAGGTAAGCATCGAGCGCCTTGCGGTAGCGCCGGGCCTCCTGCGGTTCGGCACCGGAAAGTTGCAGGGTGCGGATGCCGTGAAAGGCCTCGTCCAGCTGGTTGGACAGAACCCCCGCCGCGCCGCGCGCCGCCCGCGCCGTGCCGCGCACCCTGGCTTGCAGGCGCGAGATCGGCCAGGCCAGCAGCGGCACCCCCGCCACGGCGATCAAGGCCCATCGCCAGTCGATCAGCACCGCCACCGAGGCGAGCGAGACCAGCGAGATCACATCCCGCCCCAAGGCCTGCAGGATCGGCGTCCAGAGGCTGCGCAAGCTCGCGGTGTCGCCGCGCAACCGCTCCATCAGCAGCCCGGGCGAATGGCGCAGGTAAAAGCCAAGGTCCAGTTGCAGCGCCCGGGCCAGCATCGCGGCCTGCATCTCGGCCCCGATCCGTTCGGACTGGCGGGCGAGGATGACCTTCTGCGCATAGCCCGCGAGCGCGCGCAGCACGAAGACCCCGCCGACCGAGGCCGCCACCTGCGCCACCACGGCGAAGGAGGCCCCGGCATGGACCTCGTCGAACATCGGCCGCACGAGGTAGGACAGGCCCCCCGTCGCCGCCCCCTCCAGCGCCATCAGCCCCAGCGCCAGAAGCATCCAGCCCTTGCGCTGGCGCAGGTGATCGCGCCAGAGCCAGGCCAGAAGCCGCCTCACCGGGATCGCCGTCACGCCCTGGCCCCCTTGCGTTTCGCCTCATAGGCGGCCTTGATCCGGTGGCGGTCGTAATCCTGCTCCAGCCATTCGCGAAAGCTGCGGCCCCTGGCCTCGGCCTCGTAGACATCGAGGATGAAGTCCAGAATGCCCGTCGCGGTGGATTTGAGGTGCAGGTAGCGCAGGCTCAATTCTTTGCGCGCCTCGGCGAGGGGGCGCTTTTCGACCTCCAGGAGGTAAAGCGCCGCGACCAGCCCGGTGCGATCGGCACCGGATTTGCAATGCATCAGGAACGGCTTCTGGATGGTCTTGAAATGGTCGAGGATCGCCAGAAGCGCCTCGCGCGGCGGGGCGTTGCGGGCCGAGAGGGTGACATCGACCAGCGTCAGGCCCATCTCGCGGCAGATCTCTTCCTCGAACAGGTAGAAGCCCTGTTTGACCTTGCCGCGCAGGTTCATCACCGATTTCAACCCCAGATCGCGCGCATAGGCCCGCAGCCGTTCGGGCGAGGGCTGGTTGGCGCGAAAGACGCCGGGGGCGACCTGGCCGAGGTTGGTCCACAGACCGCGCAGGAAGGCGTGGTCGATCAGCATGAAATGCCACCAGGCGGCGCGCCGGGCCTCCGGCGTCGAGATATCGGTGCCAAAGGCCGTGGTCAGCCGGTCCTGCAAGGCCAGCATCCGCTTCTTCAATGCGCCAGCCATGGGATCCTGAATGCTGCCAAAACTCCTGCCCATCTAGTCGCTTTGCCTCTGTCTATCAAGCGGCGCGGCAGAGGGGGCGGGGCGGACGACGCAGATGGGCCACAGGGCGATCTTCCGGGCCGGATTGTCAGGATACATGGCGGACGTTGACCCTGCCTGCGCCTGCGGCTAGCCCTTGTGCAAACGGAGAGAACCCCATGTCCCTTGCCAATGGTCGCGCCTATCTTGCCATCCCCGGCCCCTCGGTCCTGCCCGACCGGGTTCTGGCCGCGATGCAGCGCCCCTCGCCCAATATCTACGCCGGCGCCTTGGTCGAGATGGTGCAGGGCATGTGGCCCGATCTGAAGGCGCTGGCGGGCACCAAGGGCCATGTCGCGGCCTATATCGCCAATGGCCATGGCACCTGGGAGGCGGCCAATGCCAACCTCTTCTCGCGCGGCGACAAGGCCCTGCTTCTGGCCACCGGCGTCTTTGGCCATGGCTGGGCCACGGCGGCGCGCGGGCTTGGCGTGGCGGTGGAGATCCTCGATTTCGGCACGACCGTGGCCATCGACCCGGCCAGGGTCGAGGCGGCGCTGCGGGCGGACCCTGCGATCAAGGTGGTGATGATGACCCATGTCGACACCGCCTCTTCGGTCAAATCCGATGTGCGGGTGGTGCGGGCGGCGATGGACGCGGCGGGGCATGATGCGCTGCTGGCGGTGGATTGCGTGGCCTCGCTGGGCTGTGACGAATTCCGGATGGATGACTGGGGCGTCGATGTGATGCTGGGCGCCAGCCAGAAGGGCTTGATGAGCCCGCCCGGCATGGGTTTTGTCTGGTTCAACGACAGGGCACGGGCGGTCTGTGCCGCCTCGGATGCGCGCAGCCCCTATTGGGACTGGACCCTGCGCGCCAATCCGCAGGAGTTCTGGCAATACTGGTTCGGCACCGCGCCGACCGCGCATCTTTATGCGCTGCGCGAAAGCCTGACGATGATCCTGCAGGAAGAGGGGCTGGAGCAGGTCTGGGCCCGCCATGCCGCTTTGGCCCGCACCGTCTGGGCGGCCTTCGACGCCTGGGGCGAGGGCAATCCCGCGATCTGCCTGAACGTACCCGACCCCGCCGCACGCGGCCATTCGGTCACCGCCGCCCGCTTTGGCGCGCCCGACGCCACGCGTCTGCGGCAATGGACCGAGGCCAAGACCGGCGTCACCCTCGGCATCGGGCTTGGCATGGCGACCCCCGCCGACCCCGAGGCCACGGGCGCGCTGCGCGTTGCCCATATGGGCCATGTCAACGCCCATATGACGCTGGGCGTGCTGGCCGCGATGGAGGCCGGGCTGACCGCCCTTGCCATCCCGCATGGCAGCGGCGCGCTGAATGCCGCAGCGGCAGAGATCGCCCGCAGCGCCTGAACCCTTCCACCGGGGCCTATTTCGCCTTGGTCGCGACCATGAAATAGACCCATTCGCCCTTGAACTCCGGGTCCCTGGCCCGGGCCTCGGCGACGCGGGTCTTGAGCCAGGTCAGGTAAGGCTCGGCCGGTTCCGACAGGGGGCGGTCGCCCTCATAGAGAGGCGCCGAGGCTGCGAAGGCGGCGGCGATCTCCTGGCCATAGGGCGGGCCGATGGTGATGTTGAGGAAGGGCTCGCCCGCATCCGGCGCCCCGACATGCAGCGCGGATTTGGCCGGGCGCAGCTTCAGGGGCACGGTCTGGTTCGGCACGAGGTGGATGACATTGCCGCCGGCATCGAAGAAATCGACATAGACATAGGCGTCGTAATCGGGCGCGGCGAGGTCGAGGACCATGGTCTGGCCTTGGGTATAGGAGAAGGTCCGCGCCTGGGCATCGGCCCCGATCAGGCGGGGGTTGGTCAGCTGGTCCTGGCTTTGCGGCAATCCGACATCGGCAATGCCCGACAGCGCGCCACATTGCGGGCGCGGCAGGATCATCATCGCATCCTCGACCTTGATGCCCTGGCCAAGCTGGGCCTGCAGGGCTGCGAGCAGCGGCGCCTTCATCGCCGGGTCCGGCACATGGCCGCGCAATTCCAGGCTGCCGGTGGCAGGGTTGAACTCGGCCTGAAGGCGCGAGCAGGGGGCGGCGTTCAGCAGCGCCTGCAAGCCGTCGTGGACGTCATCGGCCTGGGCCGCGGCATCGCCCGGCTTCATGAAGGAGGCGATGGCCTTGAGCGAGACCGGGTCGATGGTGCCGCCATCGCCGCTCCAGGCCAGGGTGGCGGTCATGGCCTGCCCGGTGGCGGCGGCGGGGGCGAGGTCTTCGGCCTGGGGCGGGGCGGCAGGGGCGAGGTCGCCTCCGACCGGTGCGGCCTGCGCCAGCGCGCCTTGGGCCGGCGCGGCTTCGGTGAGGGGGGGCGCGGGGGTTTGCGCCGCGGTCACCGGGGGCGGTGCGGCGGCGGTCAGGCTTTGCGCGGGGGCGGGGCTGGCCTTGGTCACGGCGGGCGGCGCAGCCGGGGCGAGGGCCGTGGCGGGGGGCGGCGCGGCCCTGGCCGTGGTTTGCGGCAGGGCGGCGGGTTGGGCAGAGCTGGTCTTCACCACGCCCTGGGCGGCGGTCTGGCCCTGCGCCGATTGGCTTTCCGCCTTGGCGCCGGCGCTGTCCTGCGGCTTGGCCTGCGATTGTTCCACCGCCTGGGTCTCGATCCGCAGGGCCGATTTCGGCAGCGGCTGGTCGGGCACGGCATGGGGGTGCATCACCGCCAGAAGCAGCGCCACGGCCCC
This sequence comes from Rhodobacter sp. P1_C2, assembly GCF_056406375.1. Lineage (NCBI taxonomy): Bacteria > Pseudomonadati > Pseudomonadota > Alphaproteobacteria > Rhodobacterales > Rhodobacter > Rhodobacter sp. P1_C2. Next base: position 122,101 of record NZ_JBFUAG010000013.1, on the reverse strand, counting down.
GGCATGGGCGGCCAGCGACAGGACAAGACCCGCGCCATAGCCACCGATGGCCGGGCCCGGCGGGGCCGCCTGCGCCGTCATGGCACCTCCGGCGAGACGATGATGGCGACATCCTTGGCCCCGGCATCCTCCAGCCGGTTCACGAGGCCAAGGATGATGCGCAGGGGCGTGGCGCGGTCGGCGTTGATCCGCAACAGGGCATCGGGGCTGGCGGCAAGGCGCTGCTTGATCGCAGGCTCCAGCGCGGCGTTTTCTAGGGGCGCACCGTCCAGCGCCAGGGCGCCCTCGGTGCCGACCGACAGCGTCATGCCGCCGCCGGGCAGGTCGGTGCCGGTCTGGCCATTGGGCGGCAGCACGCTGAAGGGGGCGGTGGCGTCCAGCCGCCCGACCATCATGAAGAAGACCAGCAGAAAGAAGGTCACGTCGATCAGCGCCACGACGGATTCACGCTCGGTCCGGGGGGCTGGGCGGCGCAGCTTCATTTCTGCGCCTCGATCCGCACGACCTTGACCCGCGTCGCCCCGGCCTGGGTGACCAGATCCATCACCCGGATCAGGCTTTGCAGATCGGCCGCCCCCGAGGGGAAGAGGAGGACCGGCGTCAGGGGCTCGCGGGTCAGGGCGGCGCGGATGCGGTCGGAAAGTTCCGGCAGGCTCAGCGTCTGGCCCGCGATGCGCACCTGGCCCTGGGCGTCGATCCGGATCAGGATCGTGGCGGGGGCGGCGGTGGTGGGGGGCGCTGTCGCGGCATCCGGCACGGCCTCGGACTTCTGCAGCGCGGGCACCATGTCGAGGTTGAGGTAGCTTGACGTGATCATGAAGAAGAACAGAAGAATCATCATCACGTCGATCATCGAGACGACCGACAGCGCGTTGCGGCGAGGTGGCGGGCGGCGCAGGGTGAGGGCCATCCTTGCCCCCTTTCAGCGGTGGCTGAGGGCGAGCAGCCGGCCCACCGCGCTTTCGATGCGGAGCGCCGCCGTCTCGACCCGGCCCGCCAGCAGATTGGCGGCCACGGCGGCGGGAATGGCCACGATCAACCCGCCGGCGGTGGTGATCAGCGCCTCCCAGATGCCGCCGGCCAGGACCGAGGCATTGGCCGAACCTTGGGCTGCCGAGAGGTCCTGAAAGCTCTTGATCATCCCCAGAACGGTGCCGAGCAGCCCCAGCAGCGGTGCGATCATCGAGATGAGGTCCAGAAGACGCAGCCAGGAGGACATGACGGCCACCTCCTCGTTGCCGCGCCGCGTGGTCTCGGCCTCGACGGCGGGCAGGGGCAGGCCCGCGGAAAGGCCCTGCATCGCGGTCAGAAGCACGCGGTCGGCGGGGGCGCGGCCGCGGGCGGCCTCGGCCATGGCGGCGTCGCGCTCGCCGGCAAGAAAGCGGTCGATCGCCGCGTCACGCGCCTTGGCGCCGCCGGTTGCGGGCCGAAGCTGGATCACCTTGGCCACGATCAGCATCAGGCTCAAGAGCGACAGGCTGATCAGGATCACGATCACCGGCCAGCTGGCGGCGGGGATATTGGCCAGAACCGCCCCCATCATTCCACCAAGGCAGCAGGCGTGCGGCTTTTCAGGTCGATGAACGGGAAGCAGTCGGTCGCCTCGCCATTCTGCGGCTTGCAGACCGGGATGTCATGCAACAGCACCGAGGAGATGTCGGCGCAGGCGATCTGCGGGATCTCGAACAGCTTCAGCGTGGTGCGGGCGACGGGCAGCGGGGCGGCGTCGATCGACAGGAGCCGGTCGATCACCCCTTCCTTGTTGAAGATCGCCAGCGACATCTGGAAACCCTCGAAAGAACTGCCGGTGTCATTGCGGAACAGGAAATAGGCGCGGCAGCCGCCGCCGGAGATTTCCTCGAACTTGTTGAGCTCGACCGCGAGCTTGCCCCCGGGCACCGGGGTTTCCGCCCGCGCCGGCAAGACGGCAACCGGCAGCGCCAGCGCCCCGGCACAGAGGACCGCCACGACCTGGCCCAGCATCCTTCTCAGCATTCCTGATCCCCCATGGTCGCGGCGCGACGAAAGGCCGCCTTGCCGCGCGAGTGAACGCCCGATGCCCCGATTCCGTCAACGGCAGAATGCAGAGCCGGGTTTTTGGGCACAGGTGGGGAACGGGACTGCCTTCCAGCGTGAAAATTCTGTAAAATTTTTCTGCGGCCCCGTTAAATGTCGAAGCTAAGCCAGCCAAACCGAAGGGAAAAGCCTCGATCCTCCACGAGACGATTGACAGAAGGGGATAACCTGACGTCATAGTGGGCGCAATTATTGCGACTGCTCGTTTAGCTTTTGGATCGTGTTTTCTACCAGTTGCCCTACGAAGGATCCCGCGCCCCTTTGTAGGGTCCGCGTGGTGGCGCCGGGAAAAATGATACGAGGCCTGGAATGAACCGGGTCGGGGGGGTTGGATGGATTTGGACGCGCTTCTTGCCGCCCGCGAAAGCGACGGTGCAAGCGGTGAAAATCTCGAATACGACTTTGATTTCATGGAGTTGCAGCGCCTGTCTGCGCCCGGTGAAGAACGTCAGGCCGGAAACGAGATCCTTGCCGCCGAAGAACCCGATTTCAAGGATGTCGAAGCGCGGGCTCTGGCCATCCTGGAGCGTGCGCATGATCTGCGCGCCGCCGTCATCCTCGCCGATGCCAGGCTGAACACCAAGGGTCTGCCCGGTTTCGCCGATGCCGTGGCCTATGTCCGCGGCGTGCTGGAACAGCATTGGGACACCTGCCACCCCGAACTTGACGCCGATGACGACAATGACCCGACGATGCGGATCAATGCGGTGGCGGGGCTGAACTCAGCCCTGACGCTGCGCTATCTGCGCCGGGTGCCCCTGACGCAAAGCCGGACATTCGGGCGGATCACGCTGCGCGATATTCTCGTCTCGACCGGCGAGATGCCGGTGCCGGACGGCGTGGACGCGATGGAGCGCAGCGCGATCTCGGCCGCCTTCAGCGACACCGCGGCCGAACTGGTCACCAACCTTCTCGCCTCGGCCCGGCAGATTCAGGCGGACCTCAAGGCGATCGAAGGGGTGTTTTCCGATCAGACGCCGGGGCAGGGACCCGGCCTCGATGATGTCCGCAAGACCGTGCATCAGCTGGTCCGCCATCTGTCCGACCATGCCGCCACCGAAGCGCCCGCCGAGGACGCGGCGGATGAGCCGGTCGTGGAGGACGATTTCCCCGACAGCGCCCCGGCGGCGCCGCGCCGTTCGGGCGGTGGCCCGCTTGGCGCTGTCGACACGGCGCAGGATGCCCGCGCCGCGCTGGACCGGGTGATCGACTATTTCAAACGCAACGAACCCTCCAGCCCGGTGCCGATCATCCTGGAACGCGCCAAGCGTCTGGTCGGGGCGGATTTCCTGACGATCATGAAGGATCTGGCCCCCGATGGTCTGGGGTCGGTGATGAACATCGGCGGGATCAAACCCGGCGACGACGATGATGATGACTGAGCCGGCCTGCGATGGGCCGGCAAATCTTAGCTAATTCCCGATCCCCAACTCACCAGATCAACCAGAAACTCAGGTCAAGGAGCGTTTCATGAGCACGAGTTCGCAGAAGTTTATCGCGCGGAACCGGGCGCCCCGGGTCCAGATCGAATATGACGTGGAACTTTATGGCGCGGAAAAGAAGGTCCAGCTGCCCTTCGTCATGGGCGTCATGTCCGATCTGTCCGGCAAGTCCGAGGAGCCGCTTCCGGCCGTGGCCGATCGCAAGTTCCTGGAAATCGACATCGACAATTTCGACGACCGGATGAAGTCGATGAAGCCGCGCGCCGCCTTCCAGGTGCCCAACACGCTGACCGGCAAGGGCAATCTGGCCGTCGACATCACCTTTGAATCGATGGACGACTTCTCGCCCGCCGCCATCGCCAAGAAGGTCGAACCGCTGCGCAAGCTGCTCGAGGCGCGCACCGAACTGTCCAACCTGATGACCTACATGGACGGCAAGACCGGCGCCGAAGAGCTGATCGCCAAGGTGATGCAGGACCCCTCGCTCCTGAAATCGCTGGCGGCCACGCCCAAGGCCGAAGGAGAGGAATGATCCATGGCTGAGACTTCGCAAACCGGCGCCGCAGCCGGCGTACAGACCACCGAACTGTCTGATTTCTCCTCGCTCCTCAACAAGGAGTTCCGGCCGAAATCGGACCAGGCGAAAACCGCCGTCGAAAGCGCCGTCAAGACGCTGGCCGAGCAGGCGCTTGCCAATACCGCGCTGATCTCGGACGACGCGCTGAAGTCGATCCAGAGCATGATCGCCGAGATCGACAAGAAGCTGACCGAACAGGTCAACCAGATCCTGCACCACCCCGATTTCCAGCAGTTGGAAAGCGCCTGGCGCGGGTTGCACTACCTGATCAACAACACCGAGACGGACGAGAACCTGAAGATCCGCGTCATGAACATCTCCAAGAAGGACATGTCCAAGACGCTGCGCAAGTTCAAGGGCACCGCCTGGGACCAGTCGCCGATCTTCAAGAAGCTCTATGAAGAGGAATTCGGCCAGCTTGGCGGCCAGCCTTACGGCACGCTGATCGCCGACTATTACTTCGACCACTCGCCGCCCGATGTGGAACTTCTGGGCGAGATGGCCAAGATCGCCGCCGCAGCCCATGCGCCCTTGATCACCGGGGCCAATCCGACGCTGTTCCAGATGGACAGCTGGACCGAACTGGCCAACCCGCGCGACCTGACCAAGATCTTCCAGACGCCGGAATATGCGGCCTGGACCTCTCTGCGCGAGTCGGAAGATTCCAAGTACATCGGTCTGGCGATGCCGCGCTTCCTCGGCCGTCTGCCCTATGGCTCCAAGACCGACCCGGTCGAGGCCTTTGCCTTCGAAGAAGAAACCGACGGCACCGATCACGAGGCTTATGGCTGGGTGAACGCGGCCTACGGCATGGCGGTGAACATCAACCGCAGCTTCAAGGAATATGGCTGGTGCTCGCGCATCCGCGGTGTGGAATCGGGTGGCGCGGTGCAGAACCTGCCGTCCCATACCTTCCCGTCGGATGACGGCGGCGTCGACCAGAAATGCCCGACCGAGATCGCCATCTCCGACCGTCGCGAGGCCGAACTGGCCAAGAACGGCATGATGCCGCTGATCCACCGCAAGAACACGGATGTGGCCGCCTTCATCGGCGCGCAGTCGTTGCACAAGCCGGCCGAATACGACGACCCGGATGCGACGGCCAACGCCAACCTCGCGGCCCGTCTGCCCTATCTTTTCGCGACCTGCCGCTTTGCGCATTACCTCAAATGCATGGTTCGCGACAAAGTCGGCTCTTTCAAGAGCCGGACGGCGATGCAGTCCTGGTTGCAGGACTGGATCAACAAATACGTCGACTTCAACGCCGAAATCTCGTCCGAGTCCGAAAAGGCGCGCAAGCCCCTGGCCGCCGCCGAAGTCGTGGTCGAGGAGGTCGAGGGGAACCCGGGTTATTACACCTCCAAGTTCTTCCTTCGCCCGCACTACCAGCTGGAAGGCCTCAGCATCTCCTTGCGTCTGGTCTCCAAGCTGCCGTCCGAGAAAGGCTGATCCTTCGGGATCAGCCCCCCCGCCTGAATTTAACCCGTCACCCGGACAGCCCGCGAGGGCAGGGCGACACAAGTAGAGAGGAAACAGGAAAATGGCTGCTACGTTATTTGTTTGTATCGGTGAGCCGAAGAAGCCCGAGATCATCGGCGACGCCATCGAAAAGAACCACAAGGACTGGATCGTGGTGGAATCGATCGGGTTCGGGCTGGAGCGTCACTCGGAACAGGAAGGTGGCGTGATCACCCGTGGCTTCGGCAAGGCCGTTTTCAAGGACGTGACCTTCGCTTCCGAGTTCGGCCGTCACACCATCGACCTGATGTTCCACGTCGCCGGCGGCAAGCGCCTGAAGAAGGTCATCATCCACCAGTGCAAGGCCGACGAGGACGCCGCCGTGGCGCTCGAGCCCTATATCATCTGGACCCTGGAAGATGCCCAGATCAACACCTATGGCGTGAACGCTTCTTCGGATGACATTCCGAAGGAAGACTGGGCGATCCGCGCCGCCAAGGTCGAGATCGAGTACAAGTATCCCAAGGGCGGCAAGCTGCAGACCTACAAGAACTTCAAGTGGGACATCGGCGCCGGCGAAATGGGCTGATCCTTCTTCTGACATGCTTTCCGGCGCCGGGAATTACCCCGGCGCCGGAAGGGTCCTTAAAGCGGAGTACGCAGGCCATGACGCCCGAAGACCTCTTGAAATCCGGCGATCCGGCTGGCGCACTTGTGGCGTTGCAGAACCTGGTCAAGGCCAAGCCCGCCGATGCCAAACTGCGGATCTTTCTCTTTCAGCTGCTCTGCGTTCTGGGCCAATGGGACCGCGCGATCCGTCAGCTGAAGGTCTGTGGCGAGCTTGACCCCGGGGCACTGCAGATGGCGCAGGCCTACCGCGAGGCGATCATCTGCGAAGTCTACCGCGAAAAGGTCTTTGCCGGCACCAAGGCGCCCCTGGTATTTGGCGAGCCGCAGGAATGGCTGGCCTGGCTGATGGAGGCGCAGAAGCTTCTCGCGCAGGGTGAGGTTCAGGCCGCAAGTGATTTGCGCGCCAAGGCTTTCGACGCCGCCCCCGCCTCTGCCGGCGACATGGATGGCACGCGGTTCGAATGGATCGCCGATGCCGACATGCGCTTTGGCCCGGTGCTGGAGGCCATCGTCAACGGTCGCTATTTCTGGATTCCCTTCGCCCAGATCCGCGCCATCACCTTCGACCCGCCGACCGATCTGCGCGATGCGGTCTGGACGGCCGCCAACCTGACGCTTGCCAACGAGGGCAAGGTCGTGGCGCTGATCCCCTCGCGCTATCCTTTCTCGGGGCAGAAGGGCGATCCGGCCGAAAAGCTGTCGCGCGCCACCTCCTGGACCGATGCCGGGGCCGAGACCTTCACCGGCCTCGGACAGAAGCTGCTTTCGACCGATCAGGGCGACGTGGCCTTGCTGGATGCAAGGCTGATCTCGTTCGACTCAGGGGAATAGGTGCGCCATGGCGGACAAGATGATGTCCGAGCGGCTGCAACCCTCGCTGCTCGACCGGCTGACCGACGACGACCCCACCACGCTGACCGAAAGCCGCGAGGCGCGGGTCATCGACATCCGCCGCCTGCGCGACATCGTGCAGCGCGATCTGTCGTGGCTCTTGAACACCAATGACGCCGCGACCTGGATCGATGCCGAAAGGCACCCCCTGGCCGCCAGATCGGTGCTGAACTACGGCGTGCGCGAGGTGGCGGGGGATTTCGCCTCCAAGGACCGCGCCTCGGTGATCCGCAAATCCATCGCCGCCGCGATCGAGAATTACGAGCCGCGCATCCGCAAAGGCTCCACCCATGTCGAGATCCGCAGCGAGAACATCGCGCGCAACACGGTGATTTCCTTCGATATCCGCGCCGACATGTGGGCCGAACCGATCCCGATCGAACTGTACCTGCGCTCCTCGGTCGATGTGACGACCGGGCAGGTTTCGCTGGAAAGGTCCGGTTGATGGATACGCGGCTTCTGGCGCATTACGAAAGCGAACTGGCCTTCCTGCGCGACATGGGGGCGGAATTTGCCGCGGCCTACCCCAAGATCGCCACCCGTCTGGGCATGGAAGGCATGGAGGTGCTGGACCCCTATGTCGAGCGCCTGCTGGAGGGCACGGCCTTCCTGTCGGCCCGGGTGCAGCTGGCGCTGGAGATGCAGTTTCCCGCCTTCACCTCGAACCTGCTGGAGATCGTCTATCCGCATTTCCTCGCCCCGGTGCCCTCGATGATGATCGTGGCTTTCGAGCCGGATCTGGGCAATGCCGGGGTGAAGGACGGCTATGTGATGCAGCGCGGCGCAAGGTTGCGCTCGCGCCAGATCGACGGCGAGCAGACCGCCTGCATCTTCCGCACCGCCGCCGACCTGACGCTCTGGCCGATCGAGCTGGTCGAGGCGGAATATATCGACAGCCGGGGCGGTCTTGTGGCCGCCGGGGTCAGCCGCGACACGCCGGCGCGGGCGGGCATACGTCTGCGCCTGCGCCGGCGGGATGGCGGGGCGATGAAGGACCTGCCGATGAACGCGCTGACCCTGCATCTGACCGGGCAGGCGAGCGAGCCCTGGGTCCTGCACGAGGCGCTTTGCACCAAGGTCACCGGCATGGTCGGGCGCTCCACCGACCGCCGTGCCGACTGGACCCAGCCCCTGCCGGGTGCTGCAAGCCGCCCCAAGGGCTTCAGCCGCGAAGAGGCCCTCTTGCCCACCCCGCGCCGCTCGTTCGACGGCTACCGCCTGCTGCAGGAATATTTCGCCATGCCGCAGCGCTTTCACTTCGTCGAACTGTCGGGCATGCGCCCGGCGTTGGCGCGGGCGACCGGGTCGGATGTCGACCTTTACCTGCTGCTCGCCGATACGCTGTCGGACAATGGCGCCTGCGTGCGGCGCGAGAATTTCGTGCTGAACGCGGTGCCGGCGGTCAACCTTTTCGAACGCGCCTTCGACCGCATCCACATCACCACCGCCGACACCGAACAATATGTGACGGCCAACCGCACCGCGCCGCTCGATTACGAGGTCTTCGCCATCACCAAGGTGACGGGGATTTCCTCCAAGACCAACGAAGAGACCGAGTTTCGCGCCTTCTACTCTGCCTCCGACATCACCTCGGCGGGGGAAAGCCATCCGGCCTATTACACGATCCACCGCCGGATGCGGCAGAGGAACGAAAAGGAAAGGCTGCGCGGCGTGCGCACCTCCTACCTCGGGTCGGAGGTCTACCTCAGCCTCGTCGACAGCGCGCAGGCCCCCTATGCGGCGGATCTGAGCCAGCTTTCGGTGACCGGGCTGTGCACCAACCGCGACCTGCCCCTCTTGTTGTCCACCGCCGGCAAGGACGCTTTCCATCTGCCCGACGGCGGCCCGGTCCTGTCGATTTCCTGCATCGTCTCGCCGACAAGGCCGCGCCCGACGATTGCGCAGGGCGAGACGGCCTGGCGGCTGATCAGCCATCTCAGCCTCAATTACCTGTCGATCACCGACCGCGAGGGCGGGCAGGGCGGGGCCGAGGCGCTGCGCGAACTGGTCGGTCTTTATGCCCCCACCGGCGACCGTGTCATCGCCAAGCAGATGGAGGGGATGCGCGGCGTCTCGACCCGCCCGATCGTGCGGCGGATGACCGACGAGGTGATCTCCACCGCCGTGCGCGGGTTGGAAATCAAGCTCGACTTCGACGAAAGCTTCTTTGACGGCTCGGGCGTCTATGTGCTGGCCTCGGTGCTCGAACGCTTCTTCCGCAAATATGTGACGATCAATTCCTTCACCGAAACCGTGCTGACCACCCAACAACGTGGAGAGATCACCCGATGGCGACCGGAAAGCGGGCTCGGCCGGATGATCTGACGCATTACGCGCAGCTTCGGTCGGACCCCACCAAATACCACCTGTTCCATGCCCTGCGCGTGATCGAGGCAGAGCATGGCGACATGCCGCGCCTGGGCACTTCGCGCCGGGCCGTGCAAGACCCGGTGCGCCTGGGGCAAGAGGCGGAGCTGACCTTTCCGACCTCGACCATCGCCGATTTCACGGTGGAGGCGGGCAAGCCTGCCACCCTGACCAACCGCGCCTTCGGTCTGTTCGGTCCGATGGGCCCCTTGCCCCTGCACCTGACCGAATTTGCCCGCGAGCGGCGGCGCAACCATCGCGACACCACCTTCATCGCCTTCGCCAATACCTTCACCCACCGCCTGATGAGCCTTTTCTACCGCGCCTGGGCCGCGGGCCAGCCCGCACCCTCCTTCGACCGCCCCGGTCAGGACCCGTTCGAGCGCAAGGTGGCGGCGATCTCGGGCTTTTACGGCCAGGGTCTGGCGCGGCGCGACCTGATGCCGGACATGGCCAAGCGCTATTTCGCGGGCCACCTCGCCTCGGGCACCAAGACGGCAGAGGGGCTGGTCTCCCTCTTGCAAAGCTTCTTCGAGGCGCCGGTCCATCTGCAGCAATTCATCGGCTCCTGGCTGGATCTGGAGCCGGATGACCGCTGGCAATTGGGCAAGGCGGCCGGGCTGGGGCAGGGCACCTCGATCGGGACCCGCGTCTGGTCGCGGGCGGCCAAGTTCCGCATTCTGGTCGGTCCTCTGTCGCTGGCCGATTACCGCCGCTTCCTGCCCGGCCAGGGCGCCATCGAACGGCTGGAAGCCATCGTGCGCAACTTTGTCGGCGATGCGCTCGACTGGGATGTCAATGTGATCCTGCGCGCGGCGGAAGTGCCGCGCATGGCCCTGGGTGGCGCCAATGCCGCCCTTGGCCATACGACCTGGGTCGGGGTGCGCCGCGACAGCGGCCGTGACGCCGACGATCTTTACCTTTCCCCGCCGCATGTGCTGCTGCGTCAGCGCCCCCATTCCCGGAGCCATTAAATGAGCGAAATCAGCCGCGTCGCCCTGTTCGGCAAGTTGAACCGTCTGGCCTATCAAGCTGTCGAGGGCGCCACCGTCTTTTGCAAATTGCGCGGCAATCCTTACGTCGAGCTGATCCACTGGCTGCACCAGATCCTGCAAAATCAGGACAGCGACATTCACCACATCGTCGAACATTACAAGGTCGACCCGGCGCGTCTGGTGGCCGACATGCAGCGTGCGCTGGACGCTCTGCCGCGCGGTGCCTCCTCGATCTCCGACCTGTCGGAACATCTGGAGGATGCGACCGAACGCGCCTGGGTCTGGGGCTCGCTGCTTTACAACTCCAGCCAGGTGCGGACCGGTTATCTGATCCTCGGCATGGTCAAGACGCCCGCCCTGCGCAATATCCTCTACACGATCTCGGGCGAGTTCAAGAAGGTGAAGGCCGACGATCTGGCCGAGAATTTCGCCACCATCGTCAACGGCAGCCCGGAGGAGGGCCAGACCGCCACCGATGGCAGCCATGTCGGCACGGGTGCGCCGGGCGAGGAGTCGGGGGCGATGGCCCCCGCTGCGATGGGCAAGGAGGAGGCGCTGAAGAAGTTCTGCACCGACCTCACCCAGCAGGCCCGCGACGGCAAGATGGACCCGATCGTCGGCCGGGATGAGGAAATCCGCCAGGTGGTGGATATCCTGATGCGCCGCCGGCAGAACAACCCGATCCTGACCGGCGAGGCCGGGGTGGGCAAGACGGCGGTCGTCGAAGGCTTTGCGCTCCGCATCGCGCGCGGCGACGTGCCGCCGGCCTTGAAGGAGGCGCGGATTCTGGCGCTGGACGTGGGTCTGTTGCAGGCTGGGGCCAGCATGAAGGGCGAGTTCGAGAACCGGTTGAAATCGGTGATCGAAGAGGTTCAGGCCTCGACCACGCCGATCATCATGTTCATCGACGAGACCCATACGCTCGTCGGCGCGGGCGGGGCGGCGGGCACCGGCGATGCGGCGAACCTTCTGAAACCGGCCTTGGCGCGCGGCACCCTGCGCACCATTGGCGCCACGACCTGGGCCGAATACAAGAAACATATCGAGAAAGACCCCGCCCTGACCCGGCGCTTCCAGACTGTCGTGGTCGATGAACCCTCGCCCACCAAGGCCATCCTGATGATGCGCGGCATCGCCTCGATGCTGGAAAAGCACCACAAGGTGCAGGTGCTGGACGAGGCGATTGCCGCCGCCGTCAACCTGTCGGCCCGCTATATCCCGGCGCGTCAGCTGCCCGATAAATCCGTCAGCGTGCTGGATACCGCCTGCGCCCGGGTCGCCGTCAGCCAGCACGCCGTCCCGGCGGAAGTGGACGACAGCCGCCGCCGGATCGAGGCTTTGGAGACCGAACTGGGCATCATCACCCGCGACGAGACCGCGGGCTATGACGTGACCGAGCGCCGCGCCACCATCTCGGCGGTCAAGGCCGAGGAGGAGAAGCGCCTTGCCGGGCTGACCGAGCGGTGGGATGCCGAAAAGAAGATCGTCGAACAGATCCTCGATTTGCGCGCCAAGCTGCGCGAGGGCGGGGCGGCCATCGACCCCAAGCCCGCCGCGATGGCGGGATCGGAGGCGCCCGATCCGGTTGGCAACTCGCCCCTGACCGACGAACAGCGCGCCGCCTTGACCACGGAACTGCGCGCCAAGAATGACGAGCTGGTGGCGCTGCAGGGCGACCACCCGCTGATCCTGCCGATTGTCGATGCGATGGCGGTGGGTTCGGTGATCGGCGACTGGACCGGGATTCCGGTGGGCCGGATGCTGAAGGACGAATTGCAGACCGTGATCGACCTCGCCTCGCTGCTCTCCAAGCGGGTGATCGGGCAGGACCACGCGATGGAGATGATCGCCAAGCGCATCCAGACCAGCCGCGCCGGGCTCGACAACCCGTCCAAACCCATCGGCGTCTTCATGCTGGCGGGCACCTCGGGCGTGGGTAAAACGGAAACCGCGCTGGCGCTGGCCGAGGTCATGTATGGCGGCGAACAGAATGTCATCACCATCAACATGAGCGAATATCAGGAGGCGCATACCGTCTCCTCGCTGAAAGGTGCTCCGCCCGGCTATGTCGGCTACGGCGAAGGCGGTGTCCTGACCGAGGCGGTGCGGCGCAAGCCCTACTCGGTCGTGCTGCTGGACGAGGTCGAAAAGGCCCACCCCGATGTGCACGAGATCTTCTTCCAGGTCTTCGACAAGGGTGTGATGGAGGATGGCGAGGGCCGCTCCATCGACTTCCGCAACACGATGATCCTGCTGACCACCAACGCCGGCACCGACATGATCATGGATCTCTGTGCCGATCCGGACCTGATCCCGGAACCCGATGCGATTGCCAAGGCGCTGCGCGAGCCGCTTTTGAAGATCTTCCCGCCCGCCCTTCTGGGCCGCCTGGTGGTGATCCCCTATTACCCGCTGTCGCCCGACATGGTGGCCAAGATCACCCGGCTGCAGCTGGACCGGATCAAGAAGCGGGTCGTGGCGGCGCATGGCGTGCCTTTCGAGTATTCCGACGCGGTGGTCGACCTTATCGTCAGCCGCTGCCAGGAGCTGGAATCCGGTGGCCGCATGATCGACGCCATCGTGACCAACACCATGCTGCCCGACATCTCCGGCGAATTCCTGCGCCGGATGATCGCCGGGGGCGAGGTGAACCGGGTCGCCATCGACGTGACGGATGGCAATTTCACCTACAGTTTTGACTGACCAAAAACGGGGAGAAAGTCGTGGCCAAATATACAGTGATGGACTTCAAGAATGTCGCCGTATCGGCGGCAGGGCTGACGGTGGTCAAGCCACCCCAGCTCAGCTTCAAGGTCGAATTCGATCTGCCGAAAGATATCGAGAAAGAGGCGGCCAAGGACCCGCTGTTGCAGCAGGAGTTCAAGGACGCCTCGCGCAAGATCCTCGATTCCACGGTCGACATGATCGAGAAGAAGCTGAAGATCTTCGACAAGCTCTTTGAAGGCATGATCGCCAAGGGCGTCAACGACAAGGACATGGAAAAGCAGATCAAGGGCCTGAATGACGCGGTCAAGAACGACATGAGTGTCGCGACCGTCATGGCCAAGGATGCCGTCATGGCTGCCTGGGACGATCTCTGCGCCAAGAAGAAAGAGTGGAAGAAGTTCAAGATCAAGGTCGGGGCCACGATTTTCGCCACGATCGTCGGCCTTGCCGTTTCGATTGCCGCCATGGCCACCTCGCCTTGGTCGGGTGGGGCAGGGGCGGCTTTCGCCATCATCGGCTTCATCAAGGCGGGGTCGGTGCTGGCCCAGGAAATCGCCAAGCTTGCCATGGACATCGACCAGGCGCGCAAGGTGCTGGAGGCCAATCTCAAGGTGGTCGAGGCGGCGGTCAACAAGCCGGCGCTGAATGCGGTCAACGAGATCACTGCGGCGGTGTTCCAGGAATTCCTCGGCGCCTCGCAGCCCTCGGTCAAGACCTGCTCCACGGCCTGCGACACGCTGAAGGCCAAATATGCCAAGATGGTCGTCGATGTGCATGGCCTGTCCAAGAAGGTGCAGGCGGCGATCGACGGTCAGGCCAAGCTGAAGAAGGATTTCCTCGCCGAAGCCGCCAAGAAGCTGAAGGACCACCCGGTCAAGGACAAGGCCGGGCAGCTGAAAAAGCTCGAGACCAATTTCAACGCCGAAATGGACAAGATCGGCGACAAGATCATGTCCAACATCGGCAAGATTCACGAGCTTTACAAATCGATCCAGGACTGGGCGCCGAGCGTGTCGAGCCTGTCCAAGCGCGTCAAGGAACTGGAGATCAAGGACCCCAAGGCGCTCAAGATCTTCCGCGAGGCGCTGAAGGCCTGCATGCTGGTCACCTCGATCTTCGACGGCAATCAGGTGGCCGACAAGGTCAAGGACATCGGCATGGGCATCGTCACGGCTGGCGGTCTTTATGTCTATGACAAGATTGCACAAAAGTCGCTGGACGGCACCGTGTTCGACGTCTGACCCCTTGGGCCGGGCGGCGCTGTCCGCCCGGCCTCTGCCCTGCCTGCGAAACTGGAAAGGATGCCCTGATGGCCAAACATGCGGAAATGTCGATGGAATTGAACTTCGGCACCCTGGGCGGCGCCCCCCTGGCCGCCGCCAAGCCGCAGCGGTTCCGCATTGCGCTGATGGGCGATTTCTCGGGCCGTGCCGCGCGGGGCGAGGTCGAGATCGGCGAGGATCTGGCCAAGCGCCGCCCGATCAAGCTGGATGTCGACACGCTGGAAAAGGTGATCAAGGGCTTTGCCACCGACCTGATCCTGCCGATCGGCAAGAAGGGCGCCGGGATCGAGGTGGCGCTGGCCTCGGTCGACGACCTGCATCCCGACGAGCTTTTCGGCAAGGTCGAGATGTTCGAGGAACTGGTGGCGCTGAAGCGCCGCCTTGCCACCGGATCGACCGCCAAGGGGGCGGTGACCGAGTTGCGCGAATGGGGCAAGGAGTTCGGCCGCAAGGTCAACCCGCCGGCGCGCAAATCGGCCGGCAATGCGGTGCCCTCGGACCGCAAGCTTTCGGATTTCGCCAAGCTGGTCGGCGGCAAGGGCCGCGTCAAGGCCAAGGCCAGCCCCGCCGAGGACCTGCTGCAACGCCTCGTCGGGCCTTTCGTGCAGTCCTTGCCCGACCCCAATGCCGCCGCGATGCAGGAAGCGGTCGAGGAAAGCCTGGCCGAGGCGATGCGTCTGGTCCTGCACCATCCCGAATTCCAGTCGGTCGAGGCGCAGTGGCGGATGCTCGACCTGATCACCCGCAGCGTGGAGACCGACCAGAAGCTTGACATCGTGCTTTACGACATTTCGGCCGAGGAACTGGCGGCGGATCTGGCCGCGCAGGAAGATCTGGCGGAATCGGGTTTCTGCCAGCTTCTGGTCGAAAGCACGCCGGACGGGCGCGGGCCTTTCTCGGCCGTCTGCGGGCTTTACACCTTCGAGGAAACCCCGCCCCATGCCGAGCTGATGGGGCGCATCGCCAAGGTCGCGGCCCATGTCCGCGCGCCCTTCTTTGCGGCGATCACGCCCACTTTCCTCGACACCGCCCCGCAGGACCGCCACCCCTTGGTGGCCGAGGCTTGGGACAGCCTGCGCGCCATGCCCGAGGCGGGCTACATCGGCCTCGTCAGCCCGCGCTTCCTGCTGCGCCGGCCCTATGGTGCCAAGACCGACCCGATCTATGAGTTCGATTTCGAAGAGTTCACCGAGACCGAGGGCCTGTCCGGCATGCTCTGGGCCAATCCGGTGGCGCTGGTCACCATCCTTCTGGCGCGCAGCTTCCGCAAGAACGGGCCGGGCCTCGGCCTCGGCTCTGTCATGTCGCTGGGGGGCATGCCCTTCCACTATGTCAAGGACCGCTACGGCGACCAGGTGGCCTTGCCCTGCACCGAGCGCAACCTGACCCAGGCCAAGACCCAAGCCACCATCGCGCGCGGCTATATGCCGGTGATCTCGGTCAAGGGGCGCGACGAGGTGCGGCTCGGCTCCTTCCAGGCGCTGAACGGCGAGACGGTGCTTGGTTTTTGGGCCGATGTGCCACCGCCCAAGCCCAAGGCCGCCGCAGCGGCGGAGGCCGAGGAGGAAGAGGCCAGCGCCGACACTTCGGCAGAGGACAGCAGTTCAGATGACAGCGGGTCGGATGACAGCAGCTCGGGTGACGCCGATCTTGACGCGCTGCTGGCGGGCTTTGGCGCCGATTTCGGCTCTTCGGATTCGGACAGCGACGACAGCTCGGCGGAGGAGTCCGCCGGCGAAGAGGAGATGGATGCCGATCTTGCGGCGCTGCTGGCCAGCTTGTGAGCGGCGACGCCTTTGCCCCTGATCCGCTTGCGGATCGGGGCAGGCAGAGGGTTGGATTGACGGAAGACGGACTTGGCCGGATGGTATTTGGACGAAGCGTGACAATCGATGCGCAATTCCGCGCGCAAGGGTGCAGGCGACAGCGTTACGGTGTATGACGATGGCGCAGACCCTGCGGTGCAAGCCCCGGACTTTTGGGGAAAACGTCGCAGGCCTGAACAGAGGTTGAGATATTATGCCCGATATTCGACAGATGGATAACCTGTTCATAACGCTCAGCGGCGATGGCGCCGCCGGGCTCATCTGCATCGGCGCCCGCATCCGCGAGCGGTTCTCGACGATTTCCGAGCTGAGGATGGAGTTCGTCTCCAAGGACACCAATTTCGACCCCCGCACCATCCTTGGCAAAAGGATCACCGTCAGCACTCTGCAGGGGTTCAAATTCTCCTCCATCGTGGTGTCGGTCGAAGAGCTGGGCCTGCAATCGGGCGGCGATGTCTTTGCCGCCGAACTCAGGCCCTGGCTCTGGCTGACCACGATCGGCGAGGACAACCGGGTGTTCCAGGGCAAGACCACGCCCGAGATCATCAAGGCGGTCTTCGACGAGCTGGGCTTTTCCGATTTCAAGGACAAGCTGTCCGGCACCTACGAGGCGCGCGAATATTGCGTGCAGTATGGCGAAAGCAACTTCGACTTCATCAGCCGGTTGATGGAGGAGGACGGGATCTACTACTACTTCTCTCATGCCGACAGCGTCGAGACGATGGTGCTGGCCGATGCGGTCACGGCGCATGACGACAAGGGCGACATCAAGTTCACCGTCTCGAACATCTCTGCCGCCAAGCGCGCCGATGCCGACACGATCTATGAATGGGCCGAGGCGGGCAAGGTCGTCTCGGGCAAGGTTTCGCTCTGGGATTACGACTTCACCCTGCCCAATTCGAACCTGCTGGCCACCTCGACCGTGCCCTCGGGCAGCCACAGCCACAACAAGATGGAACGCTACAACTCCGGCGGCCATTACAAGACCGCCGAGAAGGGCGAAAGCTTCCACGCCCGCCACATCGCCGACGCCAATGCCGCCGAAAGCACGCGGGCGACGGGCCTGTGCAACAATGTCCTGGTGCTGACCGGGGCCAAGTTCACCCTGAAATACCCCGACCGCAAGGAGGCCGAGGGCAGCTATCTGGTGGTCGGTGCCACGCATTACCTGCGCTTTGACGATGGCGCCGCGGGCACCGAATTGCAGCGCCTGAACCGCGGGGTGGAGCGGATCGACTATCCCGACCAGATGGCGCTTTACGAGACCGAGTTCGAGGTGATGCCCTCCTCCGCCCAGTTCCGCCCGATCAAGACCGTACCCTGGCCGGAAGTGCCGAGCCTTCTGACCGCGCTCGTCACCGGCCCGGCGGGGGAAGAGATCCACACCGACACCTATGGCCGCATCAAGGTGCAGTTTCCCTGGGACCGACAGGGCAAGAAAGACGACAAGACCTCGTGCTGGGTGCGTTCGGTGATGCCCTGGACCGGCAAGGACTATGGCTTCATCGCGGTGCCGCGGATCGGGATGGAGGTGATCGTCCAGTTCGAACGCGGCAACATCGACCGGCCGATCTGCACCGGCATGGTCTATAACGGCGTCAACAAGCCGCCCTATGCGCTGCCCGGCGAGATGAACAAGATCAGCCTGCGCACCAATTCCACCAAGGGCGGCGGCGGCTATCACGAACTGACCTTCGACGACACCAAGGGCAGCGAGAACATCCTGTTCCAGTCGGAAAAGGACTACAAGCAGATCATCAAGAACAATGCCGAAATCACCATCGGCATGGAAAAGAAAGACCCCGGCAACCTCACCCAGACCATCTACAAGAACAAGACCGAGACGGTGAAGACCGGCGATGTGAAGCTGACCGTCGAAAGCGGCAGCCGGATCACCAATATCAAGACCGACGAGACCACGACGATCACCGGGAAATCCACCCATACGATCACCGGCGACACGTCGGTGGAGATCAAGCAGGGCAACTTCTCGGAAAAGATCGCGATGGGCAACATGTCCACCGAAGTGTCGATGGGCAACCAGAGCACCGCGGTCAAGCTGGGCAATATCGCGATCAAGGCCGACCTCGGCAAGATCGAGATCGAGGCCATGCAGTCGATCGAGCTGAAGGTTGGTCAAAGCTCCATCAAAATTGATCAGATGGGCGTGACGATCGGGGGTATGATGTTCAAGCTCGATGCCACGTTGATGGCGGAAATCAAGAGCTTGTTGACCACCGTAAAAGCAGATGCCGTGTTGACGCTCAAGGGCGGCATCACGATGATCAACTGAGGACATGGAAAATGACTGATCGTTATTCCGACCTCGTCAAGCTGATCAAACAGCCTGCCGCCCGGCTTTTGGCCAATGCCAATGCCGAGCTTGAGACTGTGCTTGCCGCGCCGGCCTCGGCCTCGGTCGAGGTGGTGCTGCGCGAGCTGGACCAGAAGGGCGCGCTGATCGACATCATGCGGCTTTTGTCCATCGCGCTGCCCGCGCGTGAGCGGGTCTGGTGGTCCTGCCTCGCCGCGCGCGACCTGCTGGCGCCGGGCGACAAGGTGCCGCAATCGCTGGCCGCGGCCGAGGCCTGGGTCTTCAAGCCGACTGAGGAGAACCGCGCCGTGGCCCACCATGCCGTCCAGCACGCCAGCATGAAGGACGACACCAAGCATTGCGCCATGGCCGTGCAGTTTCACGATGGCACCCTCGGGCCGGGCGATCTGGCCCAGCATCCCGCCCCGCCCGGCGGGTCGGAGGTTTCGGCCTTTGCGATGAACATCGTGGCCATCGCCAAATCCGGCAAGATGCTGGACGAGGCGGCGGGGCTGATGATCGCCCGGGCGCTCGACATCGCGCGCGGCGGCTCGGGCCGGGTCGAGCCCGCGATGAGCCAGGAAGGAGCCTGACCATGCCCCCCGCCGCCCGCATCACCGACATGCATGTCTGCCCGATGGTCACCCCCGCCGTGCCGCCGATCCCCCATGTCGGCGGGCCGATCGTGATGGGATGTGTCACCGTGCTGACCGGGATGCTGCCACAGGCGCAGGTCGGCAACATGTGCGTCTGCGTCGGGCCGCCGGATACCATTGCGCTTGGCTCCTTTACCGTGTTGGTGGGCTCGATGCCCGCCGCCCGGATGGGCGACATGACGGCGCATGGCGGTTCGATCGTGCTCGGCCTGCCCACCGTGATCATCGGAGGTTAAGGGGTTCATGGCTGTCACCTTGCGGTTTCAATCTTCGGGCGCGGTGCCGGGCGACGGCAGCCCCATCGTCATGCGCGGGCCGAGCCTGACCATCGGGCGCGGGCCGGAGAATGACGTGGTCCTGCCCGATCCCGACCGGATGATCTCGAAAACCCATTGCGTGGTCGAAAACCACAATGGCAGCGTGGTGGTGGTGGATTTCTCGACCAACGGCACCTTTCTGAACTATGGCAAGATCGCCCTTGGCCGCACCGCCACCCCGATCAATGACGGCGATGTGCTGATCATGGGGCCTTACGAGCTGGTGGTGCAGATCTCGTCCGGCGCCAATCCCTATGCCGAGCCTCTGGCCCCGCTGGCCGACGAACGCGCGTCTTTCGGCAATGCGCGGGCGGCGCCCGACCCCTACAAGCTGCTGGATGATGCCGCGCCGGGCGGGGATTTCCTCGACAGCCTGCTGGGGTCCTCCAAGCCGACCGGGCCGGGCCAGTTCCGCAAGGAACAGGAATTTGTCGAGCTTCTGCCGCCGCTTGGCGATGACGGACCCCTGCTTGGCCCCGCGCCCGAGATGCCGACCGGTCCTGCGATGCGCGACCATTCGGCGGCGATTTCGGACAGTTTCCTGCCGGCCCAGGCGGCGGCCAGCAAATCGGTGATCCCGGATGACTGGGACGACCTTCTGGCCCCCACGCCGGCCCCGAAGCCGCGTCCGCAAAGCCCGCTCGGCGCGGGTGAGGATCTCTACAGCCACGGTCCGAAGCCCGCACTGCCCGAAGATGACGATTTCCTCGGCCTCGGCCCGGTGACGCCCCCCGCTGCGGCCCCTGCGCCGGAGATTCCGGTGCAATCCCCGCCCGAGGCCCCGCCCGCGCCGCCGCCAGAGGCGCCTCCCGCAGCGCCGCCGGAAATCCCCGCCGAAGAGCCGCCGCAGGCGCCGACCGAGACGCCGCCGAGCGCGCAGCTGCCCGACGATCTGGACATCTTCGCCGACCTCGGCCCGATCACCCCGCCCGCCGGTGCAGCACCTCAGGCCATGCCCGCAGCGGCGGTGGACCCCTTTGCCACGCAACTGCCCCCCGGCGCGCCGCCAGCGGCGGCCGCGACCGCGCCTGCGGCCCCCTTCGATCCTTTCGCGACCGACCCCAACCGCCCCTCGCGCAGCACCTCGGTGCCGGCGGCCTCGGCGGTGCTGACGCCGGATCTGACCCCGGCGCCGGAAGCGGTGGCCGCGCTCGTCGCGGCCGCCCCGATTGCTGCACCCGTCGCACCTCCGGTCGCGCCGCCTGTTACCCCGCCCGTCGCCCCCTCTGCCATGGGCCCGGTCACCGGCACCGATGCCGCCCGCGCCTTCCTTCATGCCGTGGGCGCCGATGATCTGCGGATCAGCGACGCCGAACTGCCCGACACGATGGCCCGCCTTGGCCGCACGCTCAAATCCATGATCACCGGTCTGCGCGAGATCCTGATGACGCGGACCTCGATCAAATCCGAGTTCCGGATCGAGCAGACCATGGTCAATGTCGGCGGAAACAACCCGTTGAAATTCTCGATCTCGCCCGAACAGGCGGTGGAGGCGATGGTCAAGCCGACCGTGCGTGGCTACCTGCCGGCCGAGGACGCGGCGCTTCAGGCGCTGGAAGATATCAAGGCGCATGAAATCGCGATGGTGACGGGCATGGAAGCCGCGCTGAAAGGTGTCTTGCGCAAGCTTGACCCCGCCGTGCTGACCACCAAGATCGAGGCCAAGGGCGGGCTCGGCGGGTTTCTCAAGAACCGCAAGGCGCAGTTCTGGGAAACCTATGAGACCATGTATGCTGAAATAAGTGATCAGGCCGAAAACGACTTCCACGAGCTTTTTGCCAAGGAATTCGCCCAGGCCTACCGGGCGCAACTCGCCCGGCTCAAGGAAGCCAAGACCCGGAGCTGAGGCTTCGGGAAAGCTGCGGCCAGAACCGCAGGAAGAAGGGAGACGCCATTGTCCTGGGACAGCAAGGTATTGTGGACGGAGGGGCTGTTCTTGCAGCCGCACCATTTCCAGCAGGCCGACCGTTACACCGAGGCGCTGATCGCAGGATTGGCCCGGCGGATCACCCCCTATGCCTGGGGCGTCTCTTCGCTGGAACTGGACGATGCCGCGCTCAAGGTCGGGCAGGTCGCGCTGAAATCGGTGACGGGTCTGACGCAGGATGGCGCGGTCTTCCGGGTGCCCCAGGCCGAGGATCATCCCCCCGCGCTGGAAGTGCCGCCGAACATCAAGGATTGCGTCGTCCTGCTGACCGTGCCGCAGCGCCGGCAGGGGTCGCAAGAGGTCGACCTGACCGGGGCGGAACTGTCTGCCAGCCGCCTGCGCCCGGCCGAGGTCGAGGTGACCGATACCATGTCGCTCGACCGCAAGGCCGTGACGCTTGGCGTGGGCAAGATGCGCCTGCAATTCGCACTGGCGGTCGATGATCTTGCCGACAAGCTGGCCATCCCGATCGCCCGCATCATCGAAGTGCGCCCTGACCGCGAGGTCGTGCTCGACACCGCCTTCATCCCCTCCTGCACCGATGTGCGGGCGGCCTTTCCCCTGGCGTCTTTCCTGCGGGAACTGGAGGGGCTGTTGAACCACCGCGTCACCGCGCTGGCCGGGCGCCTGTCAGATGGTGGGGCCACGCGGGGTGCGGCGGAAATTCAGGATTTCCTGCTGCTCATGGTCTGCAACCGGGTCCTGCCGCTGATCAAGCATCTCGGCACCATCGAAAACGTCCATCCGGCAGAGTTCTTTGCCGAAGGGGTGAAGCTGGCCGGTGAACTTGCCACCTTCATGGCCACCGACAAGCGCGCGCCGGAGATTCCGGCCTATCGCCACGACGACCTGACCCGCAGCTTCGCGCCCTTGATCCGGGTGCTGCGGCAGTACCTGTCTTCGGTGCTGGAACAGACCGCCGTCTCGATCCCGCTGGAGCCGCGCAAATACGGCATCTCGGTCGGTCTCATCGCCGACCGCAAGCTTTTGTCCACCGCGGGTTTCGTGCTGGCGGTCAAGGCCGATATCCCGGACGAAACCGTGCGCCGCCACTTCGCGGGCCAGGTCAAGATCGGCCCGGTCGAGGAGATCCGCCAGCTGGTGAACTCGGCCCTGCCGGGGATCGGGCTGCGCCCGCTGCCCGTGGCGCCGCGCCAGATCCCCTATCACGCCGGGGTGGTCTATTTCCAGCTGGAGGAGGCAAGCCCCTATTGGGCCAAGATGACCACCTCGGGCGGGATCGCGGTACATGTGTCCGGGGATTACCCCGGGCTCTCGATGGAACTTTGGGCCATTCGCCAAAGCTGAAGGCACTCGGGAGGATCTTATGTCGAACAATGACCCCTTTGCCGAGCCCGACGACAACGAGCGCACGGTAATCCGCCCCAATCCGGGCGGCAAACGCAGCACGACGCCGCTCGCAGCGCCGCCGCAGCAAAGCTATGGCCAGCAGAATTACGGCCAGCAGACCTATGGCACCGCGACGCCGGGGCAGGCGGCGCAACCGTCGCAGGCGATGGGCGTGCCCGCGCAGGCCGCCCCACGCGGGGCCTCGGATGCCAATGCGATTGCGATGACCGGGGTCAACCAGTTGGTGGCGATCGCAACGCCGCTCTTCTCGCTGGTCAGCCGGATCCGCAACCGCGCCCAGCACATGGACCCCGAAAAGCTGCGCCAGTCGGTGATGGCCGAGGTCCGCGCCTTCGAGAACGCCGCGCTGAAGGCGGGCGAGGATGCGCAGAAGGTCAAGGTCGCCCGCTATGCCCTTTGCGCGACGCTGGACGATGTGGTCCTGAACACGCCCTGGGGCGAGCAAAGCTCCTGGGCGATGCAGTCGATGGTCGGCACCTTCCACCGCGAGACGGTGGGCGGCGACCGCTTCTTCGACCTGCTGGCAAGGCTGGAACAGGACCCCGGCGCCAATATCGACCTGCTGGAATTCCTTTACATGTGCCTGTCGCTTGGCTTCGAAGGCCGGCTTAGGGTCGAAAACGGCGGGCAGGACCGGCATTTGCAGATCCGCAACGCGCTGGCCCGGATCATCCGGGGGCAGAGGGGTGAGTTCGAGCGCGACCTCTCGCCGCGCTGGAAGGGGGTCGTGCGGCCCTACAAGGTGCTCTCGGCGTGGAAACCGGTCTGGATCGCGGTGGGCGCCACGGCGGCCTTGCTGGCGCTGACCTTCGGCGGGTTCAGCTATCTTCTGAACCAGCGCAGCGGCGCGGTTCTGGCCGAAATCTCCTCCATCGATTCCGGGACGCCGCCGACCCTGCTGCGCCGCGCCCCGCCGCCCCCCCCGCCGCCGCAGCCCAAGGAGGATGTCGACAAGCTGGCGCAGCTGTCCTCGTTCCTCGCGCCGGAAATCAAGCAGGGCGTCGTCACCGTGCTGACCCAGGGCAATACGGTGGACATCCGCCTGTCCGGCTCGGCCATGTTCGCCTCGGGTTCGGACCAGCTGAGCAAGAATTACACCGCCATCGTCGGCCGCGTGGCCGAGGCCCTGAAGACCGAGAAGGGCCATATCGTCGTGGCCGGCTATTCCGACAGCTCCAAGGTCGGCGGCGGGCGGTTCAAGAGCAACGAGGAACTGTCACAGGCCAGGGCCGAGGCCGTGATGCGGATGATCGCCCCCGTGGTCGGCGACCCCTCGCGGATCATCGCCGAGGGCCATGGCGAAAAAGACCCGATTGGCGACAACAAGACCAAGGAAGGCCGCGCTGCCAACCGCCGGATCGAAATCCTGGTGGTGAAGAGCGGGGAGGGCAACTGACATGAAATTCCTGAGGGCCCTGGGCCGCTTTCTGATCTCCATCTGGTTCATCCTGCCGATGGTGACGCTGATCCTGTCGATCTGCGTCTGGTTCTTCTCGCCCTATATCGGCACCGACGCCTTCCGCCCCTTTGACGAACCCTTCGGGCGCTGGATGTTCATCCTGGTGCTGTGGGTGCTGTGCGCCATCACGCTCTTCATCGTCTGGCTGGTCCGCAAGTTCGAGGAAAAGGCCGTCGAAGAGGATATCGTCAAGGGGGTCGAGGAGAAGACGCCCGAGAACGAGGTCGTCTCGGAGGAACTCGGCGAATTGCGCGACAAGATGCGCCGTGCGATTGCCAAGCTGAAGAAGTCCAAGGGCGGGCGGCGCAGCCTTTACGAGCTGCCGTGGTATGTGATGATCGGCCCGCCGGGTGCGGGCAAGACCACGGCCATCGTCAACTCCGGCCTGCAGTTTCCTCTGGCGGACGAGTTCGGCAAGGAGGCCATCGGCGGCGTGGGTGGTACGCGCAACTGCGACTGGTGGTTCACCGATGACGCGGTGCTGATCGACACGGCGGGCCGTTACACCACGCAGGAATCCGATGCCGAGGCGGACAATGCCGCCTGGCTCGGCTTCCTCAACCTGTTGAAAAAGCACCGCATCCGCCAGCCGATCAATGGGGCCATGATCGCGATCAGCCTGTCTGACCTGTCGATGCAGGATGAGGTCACGCAAAAGGGCCATGCCCGCGCCGTCAAGCGCCGTCTGGCGGAGCTGCGCGAGAAGCTGGGGGTGCGCTTCCCGGTCTATGTGCTGTTCACCAAGGCCGACATGATCGCCGGCTTCACCGAATATTTCGACAACCTCGGCAAGGAAGAGCGCGAGCAGGTCTGGGGCTTTACCCTGCCGCTGCCCAAGGGCAAATCCGAAGCTTCGCCCATCTCGGCCTTCGACACCGAGTTTTCGGCCCTGATCACCCAGCTCAACGCCCAGCTGATCGACCGGATGCAATCGGAGACCGACCACCAGCGCCGCAGCCTGATCGCCGGTTTTCCGGCCCAGGTCGCCTCGGTGCGCGGGGTGGCGAGCGCCTTCCTGTCCGAGGTCTTTTCGGAAAACCGCTATGACGACCGCCAGATGCTGCGCGGGGTCTATTTCACCTCCGGTACGCAAGAGGGCACGCCGATCGACCGTCTGATGATGGGCATGGCGCGGACCTTCGGCATCGGCCGTCAGGCGCTTGGCACCGGGCGCGGCACCGGGCGCAGCTTCTTCCTGACGCGGCTGTTCAACGAGGTGCTCTTCCCCGAGGCGGGCCTCGTCTCCGCCGACGACAAGGTGGAGCGGCGTTATCGCTGGATGAAACGCGGGGCGATTGCCCTGACGGCGCTGGTCGCGGTCAGCATGGGCCTTCTCTGGGGGCGCAGCTATTCGGGCAACCTCGGGCTCTTGGCCGGGGTCGAAAGTTCGGTCACCGCCTATCAGGCGGCGGCGGCCAATGTGCCGGGCAACCCGATTGCCGACAGCGACGCCTCGATCGCGGTGCCGGCGCTGAACATCCTGCGCGCCCTGCCGGTTAATCCGATTCCGCCGACGGTGGACCCGGCGGCGGCCAGCCCCTTCGCGCCGGAATACAAGCTGACCTGGGGGCTTTACCAGGGCAGCGGCCTGGCCAACCAGACCGGCATCAGCTACCGAGCCGCGCTCAACACAATCTTCCTGCCGCGGCTTCTGTTGCGGATGGAACAGACGATGCAAAGCAACATCAACAGCCCGGAAGTGCTGTATGATGCGCTGAAGGTCTATCTGATGCTGGGCCTGCAGGGGCCGATGAACGCCGATCAGGTCCGCAGCTTCCTGTCCGCCGACTGGCAGCTGGCCTATCCCGGGACCGAGAACGACGCCCTGCGCGCGGACCTCATGTTCCACCTCAACGCGCTGATCAGCCAGCCGATGCAGGAGGTCGCGCTGAACGGCCCGCTCGTCGAACAGGTGCAGGGCATCCTCGCCCAGATGCCCATCGCGCAACGGGTCTATAACGGCATCATCCACTCTGCCGCCGCCGAGGAACTGCCGGCCTTCCGGCTGAGCGAGATCGGCGGGCCCAACCTCGAGAAGGCCTTCACCCGCACCTCGGGCAAGCCGATGAATGCCGGGATCGAGGGGATCTTCACCTTTGACGGCTTCAACAAGGTCTTCAAGGATCAGGCGCTTGGCGTGGCCGAGAACATCCAGAAGGACAGCTGGGTCCTTGGCCCCAAGGTCAAGACCGACCAGTCGCCGCTGGCGCTGGCCGCGATCACCCGCGACGTGCTGGACCTTTATTACAACGACTATATCGCGCGGTATGACGGAATCCTGGGCGATATCGATGTGGTGCCGCTCTCCAGCCTGAAACAGGCGGTGGAGGTGACCAATATCCTGTCGGGTCCGACCTCGCCCATCGTCAACATCCTCAACGCGGTGGACAAGGAAACCCAGCTGAACTTCACCAGCGCGCCAATCGACACCGGGACGCTGGCGACCGAGTCCGGCAATACCGTCGGCAAGGACATCATCGAAGGCTCGGTCTCGGTCCGCGGACGTCTGTTGCTCGCGGCGCTGAAATCGGCGGCCGAGGCGGCAGGGCAACCGCCGCCGAAGCCGCCGGGCGCCTATGTCGAGGAGCGCTTCGCCTGGCTGCACCAGCTGGTGCTGCGCCCCGAAGGCCAGCCCTCGCAGCTTGACAACCTGATGGCCTCGCTGACCCAGGTGTACCAGGACATGAATAAGATCGCCTTCCGCGGCGCCTCGGCCGACCCCAATGCCGGGGCGGATTCGCTGGCCGCCCTGCAACAGGCGGCGCAGCAGGTGCAGGGGCCGCTGGCCCGCTGGGCAAGCCAGATCACCACCGGCGGCGCGGGCATCACCGCCGAGGGCACGCGGGCCGCGCTCAACCAGGCCTGGACGGCCAATGTGCTGCCCTTCTGCACCCAGGCCACGGCGAAATCCTATCCCTTCGTGCGCTCGGCTGCGGCGGATATGGGGATGGGCGATTTCGCCAAGCTCTTCGGGCCGGGGGGGCTGATCGACAGTTTCATGACCACCAATGTCAAGGACATGATCGACACGACGAAGAAGCCCTGGACCTGGAAACAGGTGCATGGCGCCGACCTCGGCATCTCGCCCGCGGTTCTGGCCCAGTTGCAGGCCGCGACCGAGATCAAGGAGGCCTTCTTCGCCACCGGCGCCACCCCGGCGGTGCCCTTCCAGATCACGCCGGTGGCGCTCGACCCCAATGCGACCAAGGTGCAGCTGATCGTCGACGGCCAGCAGGTGAACTTCGCCCAGAACGCGGGCCAGCCCCTGCCCACGGCGATCACCTGGCCCGGTTCGGTCGGCGTGGCGCAGGTGGTCTTCGAACCGGCGCTGCAGGGCGCCGAAAGCGGCGTGCGGAAGGACGGGCCCTGGGGCTGGTTCCGCCTGCTGGATTCGGCCGAGGTCCGTTCGACCAATGCGCCGGACCGGCGGCGGATCATCTTCAACATCGGCGGCCGCATCGCGATCTTCGAGATGCAGACCAGTTCGGTCGTCAACGCCTTCGCGCTGCCGGCGATGAAGACCTTCTCCTGTCCGACGTCGTTTTGATGGGAGCATTTGGCGCCTTTGGCAAGATGCCGGCCCTGGGCGACTTCTTCCGCCTCGAGGCGGCGTCGGAAGTCGTCACCCCCTGGGACGCCTGGGTCCAGCGCATCCTTCTGGCCGCCCGCGCCACCCTGGGCGCAAGGTTCGAGGGCTGCTACATGTCCGCCCCGATCTGGCGCTTTGCGCTGGCGCCGTCGGTCGCGGGCGGGCAGGGGGTGCTGGGGGTGATCATGCCCTCGGTCGACCGGGTCGGGCGGCAGTTCCCCCTGACGCTCTTTGCCCAGACCGGCGGGCGGGACCAGGCGCCCCTGCGCAACCTGATGTGGCAGCATGACGTGCTGGAGGCGCTGGAGGCGCTGGCGCTCGACTGTCTCGACGATGCCATGACGCGCGAGGCCCTGCAGGCGCGGCTCGCCGGCCTTGCCCTGCGCCCGATGGGCGAGCCCTCCAGCATCGGCACCTTCGGGCGGGCGCTGGTCCTGTCGGGCCCGATCCCCGAGGCGCTCTGCGCCGATCTGGCGCTGGATCTGGCCGGAGGCGAGATGCACCGCGCCTCGGCCTGGATGACCGGGATCGAGGGCGCCGCGCGGCTGATCCTGACCGCGGGCCTGCCCGAACCTGACGTGGCGCATTTTCTCTTTGACCTGGGCGACATCTCCCAAACCGGAGCCGGACGATGACTGCAGGGACCATCCGTTTCAATGCCCGCACCCATGTGGGCCGTGTGCGCAAACATAACGAGGATTCGATCCTGGTCCTGCCGGATCAGCAGATCTGGGTGGTCTCCGATGGCATGGGCGGCCATGAGGGCGGCGATTATGCCAGCCGCGTGGTGGTCGATGCCGTGGCCCTGCTGCCGCCCGACCTCCCCGCGACCGAGAAGCTCGGCGCGATCCGCCGCGCTTTGCAGGAGGCCCATGCCACCATCCTGGCCGAGGCCGAGCGCCGCAATGCCGTGATGGGGGCGACCGTGGTGGCACTCGTGCTGGCCGATGGCCATTTCGGCGCGCTCTGGGCCGGTGACAGCCGGCTTTACCGGTTGCGCGACGGCAAGATGGATCTCTTGACCACCGACCACTCCCTCGTGGCGGCGCTGGTGGAATCCGGCCAGCTCTCCTGGGACGAGGCCGGCAGCCATCCCCAGTCCAACGCCATCACCCGCGCCGTGGGGGTGGGCGACGATCTGGAGCTTGACAAGATCCGCGGCGACGCCCTGCCGGGCGACCGCTTCCTGCTCTGCTCCGATGGCCTGAACAAATACGCCGGCATCGCCGAACTCGGCAACGCGATCCGCAATGCGCCCCTGGAGGTGGTGACCGACAGCCTGGTGCAGATGGCGCTGGACCGCGGCGGGGCCGACAATGTCTCGGTCATCGTCGTCGACGTGACCTGACCCGCACCGCTTCCGCCCGGCCGAGGAAGCGGGGGTTTCACACCCCCCACTTCGCCATGTCTTCGCCCTTCGGGCACATGGCTCGTACCCGTGGGATATTTATAGACCAATGAAAGAGGAAGAAGGGGGAGCCGCTTTGCCCTTCATCCAGAGAAAAATATCCGCGGGAGGGTCTGGGAGGGCAGCCAGCCCTCCCAGCCGGGGCCGCCGCGCGCCCCCCGGGCCGGTGCAAAGCCCCGGGGTGTTATTTCGCGATGCTGGTCAGGATTCGGCTGTTCAGCGACAGGATCTGCAGGGTGCCGGCATCGACCTCGGCCTTCAGCGCATCGGCAAAGCCGCCGACCGATTCCGTCGTCGGGCGCAGTTCGGGGAAGAGCGGCTTTTCGGAATGGATCACCTCGACCTTCGACTTGCCGAGTGTCGTCGCATCGACGGTGAAGGCGATGTGGGACGGGTCCTTGTTGTCCGACAAAGGATAGGCGATGCGGACCTTGACCGGCCCGGTGGCGCCATTGCGCAGCGCCGCCACCGAATTTTCCTTGCGGTTGAGGTTCGGCAGCAGGTGATAGACATTGCCCGACACATCGATGATCGCGACCGAGACATAGCCATCGGTCACATCCGCCGGGATCACGAGGTCGATCACCGGATTTTCGCCGACGAAATAGCGCCCCGAAGGGTTGTCGTCGCTGGAATCGCCATAGCCGAAATCGAAGGTGAAATTGCCCTCATGCGCCGTGGGCAGGGTCGTCTCGATCTGGCAGAGCGCGGGGTTCAGGAGTTCGATCTTCAAATCCACCTTGCGCCCCGGCGCCAGGGCCGAGACCGCATCGAAGAGCTGCACCTGGTTTTCCGGCCGGGCCAGCCGCCCGCTGACCGCGATCGTGTCGCCCTTGCCATAGCCCACCGCCGGCGGATCGACGAGGCTGAGCGGCCCGCAATCCGCCTCCTGGGTCAGCACCGGCGTCAGATCGCCCGCGGTCAGGAACTGCGGCACCTTGGCCGCGACCTCGATCGTCGCCGTGCCTTTCAGCGTGCCGGGCAGGGTGCCGATCGCCGCCATGACGCTGCTTTTCACCGCATCCTCGGTCGTCGTCCCGGTCACTGCCGCTTCATTGCCGGTCACGGCCACGCGCCAGCTGTCGACCTTGTCGAGCGCCTTGACCACCTGCATCACATCCGCGCCCCAGGTCGGCCCGATCGCGCCACTGGCGACGGTCAGATCGGTCGTGCCGCCAAGCGCCGCCATCGCCTGCTGCAGCTGCGCCGAAACCTCGGCAGAGGGCACGTCGCCCACCGCGCGGGGCGCGCCCTCGGCCGGGCGTTCGATGATCAGCGCATAGGGGTCGGCGACCGGCAGCGCCGGGGCCGAGACCCCGTTGAGCGCGCCCGAGAACCAGAGCCCGGCACCGCCGCCCAGAGCCAGCAGCACGACAAGCCCGATCCAGACCCCGGCGCCGGACTTCTTCTCGGCCTTGGCCTTGGGTTCGGGTGCTTTTGGCGGCGCGGCCTCGGTCTTGGGCGGGGTGGCATAGGGATTGGCGGGGGCGGCGCCGGATGCGGGCGCGGCGCTTGCCGCCGCGCGCGGCACGACGACGGTGCGGTCATCCATGCCACCGGCGGTCGGCATCCCGTGGTCGATCGCGCGCAAAAGCTCGTCCGCCGACTGGAAGCGCTTGGCCGGGTCGGGATGCGACATCTTGTCGATCAGGCTTTTCAAGGGCTCGGGCACGCCGGAGGTGTCCAGCGGGTTCTGCTTGTTGCGCACCACCTCCATCGGGTTAGCCCCGGGATCGGGGCGCTTGCCGCGGAAGGTCGCCAGCAGAAGGGCGCCGAGCGAATAGAGGTCCGAGCGCGTGTCGGTCTGGCCGGCCAGCTGTTCGGGGGCGGCATAGGCATATTTGCCGGCAAATTCATTGCCGACGATGGTCTGGGCGCCGGGATTGGCATCCTTGGCGATGCCGAAGTCGATGATCACCGCCTGATCGGGCTTGCCGCCCTTCAGGATGATATTGTCGGGGGACAGATCGCGGTGGATGATCCGGCGGTCATGCGCCACCTTCAGCCCGTCGGCCACGCGGCGGCAGACCTTGACCAGATCGGCCGCCGGTATCCCGCCGCCCTTCAGGAGCGAATCCAGCCCCGGCCCGTCGACATAATCCATCACCAGATAGACGAGGCCCTCCGGCGTGCGGTGGTTCTCGGAATAGCGGACCACGGCGTCATGGCGGATCTCGCGGATCTCTTCCTCGCGCCGCATCAGGGTCAGGAAGGCCTCGTCGCCGGCAAATTCCGACTTCAGGACCTTGATGGCGACAAAGCGCCCCGAGATGTCGTTGCGCGCCTTGTAGACCTCCGACGTGCCGCCACGCCCGAGGATCGTGTCGATCCGGTAGGTGCTGTTGAGAAGATAGCCCGGCTGGAAAATATCGCTCGGTTTTGACTCAGCCATGCCGTCCCTCTGCCTTGCCGCCCGGGCTGTGGTGGCCCGGGCCCGTGGTGATGGTGATGAGCGCCCCGTTCAGGCCGGTCCCGTTCACGTTGGCCTGCGCAGGCTCAGCTGCCGACCTGGAATTCGACCCGGCGGTTGACCTCAGCCTTGGGGTCCTTGGGATCGACGGGGAAAGCCTCGCCCACGCCCTCGGCCACCAGCTTGTCGGCCGGGATGCCGCAATCGTCGACGAGGTGGCGTTTCACCTCTTCGGCGCGCAGGGTCGAAAGCTTCTGGTTGTAGCTGTCCTTGCCCGAGCTGTCGGTGTGGCCGATGATCTTGAACTGCGGGATGTCCGAGGCCTTGATCACGTCGCAGAGGGTGGAAAGCTTGCTCATCTCGCCCTCGCCCAGGGCGGCGCTGTCGAAGGCGAAGTTGATCTGGATATTGACCTGCGCGTTGGGGTCCATCGCGACATAGGTCGTGTTGTCGGGCAGGGTGGCGGTGGTCGGATCGCCGGCCGCGGGGGCCGTCCCGTCCGAGGGGGCAATGACCAGACCGCGGGTCATCTGGGCCTTGAACTTGGCGGCCAGCTGTTCGGCGGTCAGGGTGCTGTCATCCTGAGCGAAAGCCGCGCCCGTGCTGCCGGCCAGCAGCCCCAGTGCCACGGCACCCGCAAAGTGAAAACCGTATTTCATGGCGTTCCTTTCGCAATTCGATGTGATTGCAATGGCGTGACTTTAGTGCAGCTTTGTTCACTTCACAACGACTTTGGCCGCCCTTCAGGCCGGGGCAGGGCAGGGTTTCGGGCCCAAGCCACCGCCCCGCCCGACGCGCCCCATAGACCGTGCGATCAGGCTTGCCTTCCGGGCCCTTTGCCGCATTATCTGCGCAGCCTGGGGCGGTTTCGCGCCTTGGCTCAAGACAGACCTCGGCCCGACGTTCCGACCTTGCCCTCCATGGTGACCCTTGCGCCTTCTGCCCGCCATCCTGCTTTCCGTCTCGGTCCTGATCGCTGCCATGATCGTGGTGTCGATCCCCCTGTTCTTTCCCGCCCATCCGGTCGCCAGCGGCGGCGGGGCGGTCGACAACTCGGCCCGGATCGACATCGAGCTGTTGCACGGCGATCTCGACGGGCTGAAGGAAGTGGTCAACCAGCTGCGCGATCAGGTCGATTCGCTGGAAGACCGGGTGAACAAGATCGAGGTCGGCACCGCCGCCCCCGACGCCTCGGGCAATGCGCTGCAGATCGTGACGCCGGATGGCGAGAACACGATTGCCGGCAATTATGCCCAGGTGGTTCTGGTCGCCGACCGGCGCAACCTCAACAAGGGCCTGACCGTGCCGACGCCCAGTTTCATGATCGACAAGTTCGGCCCGCCGCGCGACGACCTCTCCGACCAGTGCCAGCCGATGACCAACCCGCGCCTCTCGACCCTCTTGGAGGATGCCACCGTCGGCCCGGTCAAGGTCAAGATGCTGAAACCCGCCATCGACTCGCTGCAGGTGATCTTCGACAAGATCAAGCGCGCCGACCCCGATCTTTACGCCCGCATCAACACCGCAGGCTCGCTCTGCGTCCGCTATATCCGCGGGTCGACGACCAATGTCTCCAACCACTCCTTCGGCACGGCGGTCGACCTCAACATCGACGGCGTGCTGGACACGCTGGGCGACGGGCGCACCCAGTTGGGCCTGACCATCATGTCGGATTTCTTCAACGCCGATGGCTGGGTCTGGGGGGCGGCCTATGGCCGCGAGGATTCGATGCACTTTGAAGTCAGCGAGGAAAAGATCAACGAATGGATCGCAGCCGGGAAGATCTGACCGACGCCCGGGTGGAGGCGTTTCTGGCCCGTCCCGGCGAGTGGCGGGCCGAGATGGCGGTGCTGCGCCCGCTGCTGCTGGACAGTGGCCTGGTCGAGGCGCTGAAATGGGGCCAGCCCTGCTATATCCACCAGGGCGCAAATCTGGCGATCATGGGCGGCTTCAAATCCGGCCTGCGTCTGACCTTCTTTCAGGGCGCGCTGTTGCAGGACAAGGCGGGCCTGTTGATCAGCCCCGGCGAAAACTCCCGCGCCGCGCGCTATCTGAATTTCACCACGCCCGAGGACATCACCGCAGCGACCCCCCTCATCCGCGCCTATCTGGACGAGGCCAAGGGCCTGCTGGACCAAGGCCAGAAGATCGACCTCGCCGCCGATCCCGAACCCTCCGCCCCGCCCGAACTTGACACCGCCTTCGCAGAGGACCCAGCCTTGAAAGCGGCCTTCCTCGCCCTGACCCCGGGGCGGCGGCGCTACTGGCTGATCCATTTCGCCGAAGCCAAGCAATCCGCCACCCGGGCCAGCCGGATCGCCAAGGCCCGCGACAAGATCCTCGCCGGCAAGGGGATGAACGAGGCCTGAGACCTCGGCACGGGGCAGGGTGGTAGGCCCGGAGGGACTCGAACCCCCAACCAAGGCGTTATGAGCGCCCTGCTCTAACCATTGAGCTACAGGCCCGCGCGGGCGGAGCCACCTTGGGCCTGATTAGGCCAAGGCGGGCGGCGGG
Source organism: Rhodobacter sp. P1_C2 (assembly GCF_056406375.1). Lineage (NCBI taxonomy): Bacteria > Pseudomonadati > Pseudomonadota > Alphaproteobacteria > Rhodobacterales > Rhodobacter > Rhodobacter sp. P1_C2. The sequence continues at coordinate 87,864 of NZ_JBFUAG010000013.1, read as the reverse complement.
GTCAAGCGCGGTTGCGGGCGGGCCTCCGATGCTTTATGGGGGCGGCAAATCCGAGATGGCGGGAGATGTGAATGGCTACGGGGCATAACGGTCTGACCTATGCGGATGCGGGCGTCGACATCGACGCGGGCAATGCACTCGTGGAGCGGATCAAGCCCGCTGCCAAGCGCACCAACCGGTCGGGCACCATGGGCGGCCTCGGCGGCTTTGGCGCCTTGTTTGACCTCAAGGCCGCGGGCTACAATGACCCGATCCTGGTGGCCGCCACCGACGGCGTCGGCACCAAGCTGCGCATCGCCATCGACACCGGCAATGTCGCCACCATCGGCATCGACCTTGTCGCGATGTGCGTGAACGATCTGGTCTGCCAGGGCGCCGAGCCCTTGTTGTTCCTTGATTATTTCGCCACCGGCAAGCTGGAGCTGGAGCAGGCAACTTCGATCATCAACGGCATCGCCCTCGGCTGCGAGAAGTCGGGTTGTGCTCTGGTCGGCGGCGAGACGGCCGAGATGCCGGGCATGTACCACGGCGGCGACTTCGACCTTGCGGGCTTTGCCGTGGGCGCGATGGAGCGGGGCACCGACCTGCCGCGTGGCGTGGCGGAAGGCGATATCCTGATCGGCCTCGCCTCGGACGGCGTCCATTCCAACGGCTATTCCTTCGTGCGCAAGGTGGTGGAGCTGTCCGGCCTCGGCTGGGACGCGGATTCGCCCTTCTCGGAAGGTTCGCTCGGGGCGGCGCTGCTGACCCCGACCCGGCTTTATGTGAAACAGGCGCTGGCCGCGATCCGCTCGGGCGGGGTGCATGGTCTGGCCCATATCACCGGCGGTGGCCTGACCGAGAACCCGCCGCGCGTCCTGCCCGAGGGGCTGGCCTGCGCCATCGACCTGGGTGCCTGGGAGCTGCCGCCGGTGTTCCGCTGGCTCGCCACCACCGCCAACATGGCGCAGTCTGAACTGCTCAAGACCTTCAACTGCGGCATCGGCCTGATCCTGGTGGTCGAGCCCTCGCGCGCCGAAGCGGTCAGCCAGCTTCTGGCCGACATGGGCGAGACCGTGGTGCAGCTGGGCAAGATCGTCCCCGGCGAAGGCGTCATCTATTCGGGCAAGTTTCTGTGACCACGGCCGAAGGCGGCTCTGCCGCCAAACGCGTCGCCATCCTGATCTCCGGGGGCGGCTCCAACATGCTGGCGCTGGTGCGGGACATGGTGGGGGATCACCCCTGCCGCCCGGTTCTGGTGTTTTCCAACAAGCCGGATGCCGCGGGTCTGGCCCGGGCTGCCGAACTGGGCGTGGCGACAGCCAGCGTCGATCACCGCCCCTTCGGCAAGGACCGCGCCGCCTTCGAGGCCGAGATGGCCCGCCATCTGGATGCGGTCCGGCCCGATATCATCGCCTATGCCGGCTTCATGCGCATCCTGACGCCGGAATTCGTCCGTCGCTACGAAGGGCGGATGCTGAACATCCACCCCTCGCTGCTGCCGAAATACCCCGGCCTGCACACCCACCAGCGCGCCCTTGACGCCGGCGATGCCGAGGCGGGCTGCACCGTGCATGAGGTGACAGCCGACCTCGACGCCGGCCCGATCCTTGGCCAGGCGAGGGTGCCGGTCCTGCCGGGCGACACCGAGGCCAGCCTCGCCGCCCGGGTGCTGGTGCAGGAACACCGGCTCTACCCCGCCGTCCTGCGCCGATTTGCGATGGGCGACCGGAGCCGGCTCGATCTGGTTTGAGAAGGCCCGGATCGGATTTCTGATTTACAGGAAGACGTGGAAATCCTCGAAGGTCAGGCTGGCCTTGTTGGACAAGACCGCGAAGATCACCGCGTCATTGCCGCCCGCACCATCGGCGTCATAGCGCAGCTCACCCGTCGACGTGTTGTAAAGCACGCGCTGTGCTGCGGTCGTTGCGGTCGTCACCCCGGCACCCGAGCGGAACTGGGCCGCCGTTAAAAATTCTGCTGACAGGCCACCCCATTGCGAGTCCAGCCAGATCTCATCGGACTGGGCATGGCTAAAGCCAAAAATGACATCGCGGTTTTCTGCGCCAAGCTCGTGGAAATTGAAATCATCAGGTCCGCTGCCGCCATAAAGACTGTCGATACCAGTATTTCCACTCAGGTGGTTTTTCCCGAAGCCGCCATAAATCGCATCATTGCCATCGCCACCTGACAGGAAATCTTCTCCGCCATTGCCCTTGATCGTATCATTTCCGCTATCGCCCCAAACATCATCCACATCCGAACTGCCATTATAGCTGTCGCCAAAAATGGACAGACTCCAGCTTTCAATACTGGCGGCGGTCTCGATATTTCCAAAACCGTCGTCGCGGATCTGTTTGGAGGTGAGCGAGGCGTCGATCACCACGCCATGACCGCCCCAATCGCCGACGGCCCAGAACTCCACCCGGTCATAGCCGAGGCGGCCATTGAAGCTGTCCACGCCCTTCAGGCCCTGAAAGACATTGTCATGGGCGTCACCGCGCAGCGTGTCGGAAGCGCTGGTGCCGATCACGCCCTCCACATTGCTGACCTTGTCGGTCAGGCCCCAGGGATCGATGATCGTGCCCAAGGCCAGATCGGCGACGATGCCCGAGACGGCCCCGATCCGTCCGGCGCGGTCGTAGCGCACAAAGTCAAAGCCGCCGCCGCCATCGACCGTGTCGGACCCACGCGAGAGCCGGAACCGCTCGTCCGCATCCGAGCCTACGAATTTGTCGCCGAAAGCCGAATCGCGGAAGCGTTCAAAGCCCGAGATCGCGTCGGTGAAGCCCCAAATGTCGATGGCCAACCCGGTCACCACATTCACGTCGACCCCCCGATAGGCCAGCGGGTCGTTGGAAGAGTCGAAATAGGACAACTCGTCCGTACCGTCGCCGCCATCGATCGTGTCCTGGCCATAGTCGGCCTTGACGTAATCGTCGCCAGCCCCGGCCTGGATCAGATCATTGCCAAAGCCGCCGCTGTAACTGCTGATCAAATCGTCGGACTGGTCAGACCCGATCACCGTATCATTGCCGCGCAAAAAGTAATTGAAAAGCGCGTCGCCATCGGGGCCTACCGGGGAACGGTCTTCGCGCGGATAGCCAAAAGCAAAGCGCGCCACGGCATCCAGATCGGCCGTGACACCGGTCACGTCCAGAACCTTGGTGCCATGGGAATCGAAGATCACCATGCTGGTGACCTTGCCGCCAGCCCCTATGCCGCTGGCGTCATAGACAAAACCCGTACCGATCAGAGAAATCACCATCCCGGCATCGGATGTATATTTGTAGAGCGTTGCGGTTTTCGAAATCGCGATCCCGCCTGTGACCAAATCGGGCCAATAGACTTGGTCGGGATTCTGATAGATCTTGAGCTGCGCCATGAGTTGTTCCCCCCTAAAAATGAATTGAATTGAATAAGGCTGCGCCCGACGCCGATTCCCGTCAACGTCGATGACGGGAACCATTTCCCTCATTAGGCTTGAAAAAGGCGGCAGGGCAGGGAACTTGCGGCGGCCTTCGGCTCTGCTTGCTGATTCCGGCAGTTTTGGCGCCGATTTCGCCATCATCAGGCCGCCCTCGCAGCAGGACATGCTGTTTCCATGTGCGCTTGCAGCATTATCCGCCCATTTAAGCGGCAAACGGGCGGCTTCCCCGGCGTCACTCTGTGGCGGCAATGCGCGCATGTTGAATGCTGCGCCCCGATGTCGCCTGCTTTCCAGGCTCGAGGGATTGTGCCGAGAGGGAATTACACGGCGGGGGCCGGCAAAGAACCGGGGCCCGACGTCTGGATGCAACAAAGCTGCCTGCCCGCAAGGGGCACTCCGGCCGCGAAGGCCCGGAGACGGAGGCGGCAGTAACAGGGGACTGATTTCATGAAACTGACACGTCGCTCGCTTTTGGCCGGGGGCATCGCCGCCTTCACCGCGCCGCTCATGACCACCCGGGTTTTCGCCTCGGAAGAGACCATCAAGATCGGCATCCTGCACTCGCTGTCCGGCACGATGGCGATTTCGGAGACCACGCTGAAAGACACGATGCTGATGCTGATCGAACAGCAGAACGCCAAGGGCGGCGTTCTGGGCAAGAAGCTCGAGGCGGTCGTGGTCGACCCGGCCTCGGACTGGCCGCTGTTTGCCGAAAAGGCACGCGAACTGCTGACCGTCGACAAGGTCTCGGTCATGTTCGGCTGCTGGACTTCCGTTTCGCGCAAATCGGTGCTGCCGGTCATCGAAGAACTGAACGGCCTCTTGTTCTACCCCGTCCAGTACGAGGGCGAGGAAAGCTCCAAGAACGTCATCTACACCGGCGCCGCGCCGAACCAGCAGGCGATCCCGGCCACCGATTATTACCTCAAGGAACTGGGCATCCAGAAATTCGCGCTTCTGGGCACCGACTATGTCTACCCGCGCACCACCAACAAGATCCTCGAGGCTTACCTGATCTCCAAGGGTATCCCGAAGGAAGACATCTTCGTCAACTACACGCCCTTCGGCCATTCCGACTGGTCCAAGATCGTGTCGGACGTGGTGGCGCTGGGGGCTGACGGCAAGAAGGTCGGCGTTCTGTCCACCATCAACGGCGACGCCAACATCGGTTTCTACAAGGAACTGGCCGCGGCCGGTGTCACCGCCGACAAGCTGCCCGTCTGCGCCTTCTCGGTCGGCGAAGAGGAGCTTTCGGGTCTGGACACCACCAACCTCGTCGGCCACCTCGCCGCCTGGAACTACTTCGAATCCGCCGATACCCCGGCCAACAAGGAGTGGATCAAGGAATGGCACGCCTTCACCAAGAACGACAAGCGCACCACCAATGACCCGATGGAGGCGCATTACATCGGCTTCAACATGTGGGTGAATGCGGTGACGCAAGCCGGCACGGTCGAGGTTGACCCGGTGCTCGACGCGCTGATCGGCCAGAAGTTCCCCAACCTGACCGGTGGCACCGCCGAGCTTCTGCCCAACCACCACCTGACCAAGCCGGTGCTGATCGGCGAGATCAAGGCCGATGGCCAGTTCGACATCATCTCGCAGACCGAGCCGGTCCCGGGCGACGCCTGGACTGACTACCTGCCGGAATCGGCGGTGCTGGAATCGGATTGGAAGACCCTGAAGTGCGGCATGTATAACAAGGACACCAAGACCTGCGTTCAGCTGAAGTCGAACTACTGATCTTCCCTTGACCGACCGGAGGGGCCGACCCGGCCCCTCCACCCCCCTGAACGGGTTCCCCCATGCGCGCTTTCCTTCTTGCTGCGGCTCTGGCCTGCCTTGGCCTGATATCGCCCGCTGCCGCCGATACAGTGGCAGAGATCGCAACCACCCATGCCGCCGACATCGAAAAGCCGTCGCGCCAGACCATCGGTCCGGTGATCAGCGAACTGGCCGCCTCGGGCGATCCCTTGGCCGCGAAGTTTCTCGAGGCCTGGGGCAACAAGACGCTGGGCCAGCGCAAATCCGACAAGGCTTTCTTCTTTCTCGCCCCCGATCCGGCCGGCTATGCGCTGACCGATCTGACGGGTGCCGCCGCAGGCACCGCCGCGACCGCGGACATGGCTGAGCTGAAGCCCAACGCCGGGGTGCGCGGGCTGATCGCCTCGGCCCTGGTGCAATTCACCCTCTCCGACCCCGACCCGGCCAAGCGCGCCAATGCCCTGACCTCGATCGCCCAGGACCCCAAGGCCGAAAGCCTCGCCCCTTTGCGCGCCTCGATCGAGGGGGAGACGGATGCCAGGCTGAAGGCGCAGAAGCTGCGGCTGGAACGTTTGCTGACCCTGCGTTTCGACCCCGATCCCAAGGCGCGGGTCGCTGCGATGGAAAGCTTCGGCGCCGACAGCGGCATCGACCTGCGCGGCGCCCTGACCCCCATCGTTGCCACCACCCGCCTCGCCGCCACCGCGGTGCCCGAAGGCAAGAACATCGCCACCGAACTCAAGGTCGGCCGCGACATCTCTGCGCCTGAGGCCTATGACCTTCTGGTCGCCGACGGCTCCGCCCCCGCGCGTCTGAGCCACGAGGAGCAGAAGGCCGACCTCGCCGCGCATATCGTCGATGGCAAGGTCGGCGGCTTCCCCCTGGCCGAACTTTCCGACCAGACCATCCGCGACAAGGCCTATACCGCGCTCGAGGTCGCAGGCACCGTGCCCACCGCCGCCACCGATGACGAGGTGGCCGCCGCCGTGGCCTCGCACCGCTTCTTCGAAGTCTATGCCGAACCCAACCCCGAGGTGACCGATGCCGCCAAGGCCGCGCTGAAGCGGATCGGCGTCGCGGTCGGCGCGATGGAGGCGGTGGACCTTGGCCTCGACGGCCTGTCGCTCGCCGCGATCTATTTCCTCGCCGCCATCGGCCTGGCCATCACCTTCGGCGTCATGGGCGTGATCAACATGGCGCATGGCGAGTTCATCACCATGGGGGCCTATACCGGCTATGTCGTCCAGCAGATCGTGCCGGGCTATACGCTGTCGCTGGTCGTGGCCTTCCCGCTGGCCTTCGCCGTGACCTTCGCCGCCGGGGTCGCGATGGAGCGTCTGGTGATCCGCCACCTCTACAAGCGCCCGCTCGAGACGCTGCTCGCCACCTTCGGCATCTCCATCGCGCTGCAGCAACTCTTCAAGAACATCTTCGGCACCCAGGCCCGGCCCCTGACCTCGCCCGACTGGCTCGGTGGGGCGCTGACGCTGAACGACGTGATCTCGATCAGCTATATCCGCATCGCGATCATCGTTCTGGCGGCGCTGTTCCTCGGCTTCTTCCTCTACATGATGAAACGCACCCGCCTCGGGCTCGAGGTCCGCGCCGTCACGCAGAACCCGGCGATGGCCGCCTCGATGGGGATCAATCCGGGGCGGATCAACATGCTGACCTTCGGCCTCGGCTCGGGCATCGCCGGCATCGCGGGCGTGGCCATCGGCCTCTTCGCCAAGGTCACCTCGGAACTCGGCACCGATTACATCGTCCAAAGCTTCATGACGGTGGTCGTCGGCGGCGTCGGCAATATCTGGGGCGCCCTGGCCGGCGCCACGATGATCGGCGGCCTGCAAAAAGCGATCGAGTGGCTGAACCCCTCGAACACGCTCGCGGCCCAGACCTACATGATCCTCTTCATCATCCTATTCATCCAGTTCCGGCCGCGCGGCATCATCGCGCTCAAGGGCCGGGCGGCAGGGGACTGACATGACCGAAACCACCTCCGCTCAAGCGGCCCCCCCCGCGCCCCCCCCTTCATTGGTCCATAAATATCCCGGGGGTGCGGGGGCTGGCCCCCGCGGGTCGGCCGCACTCACCCGGCGCGGGTTTCTGGCGCGCAACCCTTCGGTCCTGTGGTTCCTGCTGGCGCTGATCCTGCTGACCGTGGTGGTGACCATCCTCAGCCCGGCCTTCGGGATGGGGGCAATGTCGACCTCTTTCGTCAAGACGCTGGGCAAGACGCTCTGCCTCTGCCTCGCCGCGCTGGCGATGGATATCGTCTGGGGCTTTACCGGCATCCTCTCGCTCGGCCACATGGCGTTTTTCGCGCTTGGCGGCTACATGATCGGCCAGTGGCTGATGTATGCCCGCACCGAAGAGATCGTGGTGCAGGCCCTCGCCTCCGACCCTTTGCCCGCCACGGCGGGAGAGATCGCGCAAGGTGTCGGCACCCAGATCTTCGGCGTGGTCGGCGGGTCCGACATCCCCCTGATCTGGAGCTTTGCCCATTCGCTGCCGCTGCAACTGGCGCTGGTCGTGCTGGTGCCGGGGCTTCTGGCGCTGGTCTTCGGCTGGCTCGCCTTCCGCAGTCGGGTGACCGGCGTCTATCTCTCGATCCTTACGCAGGCCATGACGCTGGCGCTGTCGCTCTACCTCTTCCAGAACGACAGCGGCTTGCGCGGCAACAACGGGTTGTCGGGCCTGCAGAACCTGCCGGGTCTGGGCGAGACCAGCCAGGATTTCCTGTCGATCTGGTTCTTCTGGGCCTCGGCCCTGGCCCTCGCGCTGGCGTATCTGCTGCTGGCCTGGGTGACCTCGGGCAAGCTCGGTTCGGTCCTGCGCGCGATCCGGGATGACGAGGCGCGCGTGCGCTTCCTCGGCTACCCGGTCGAGGGTTACAAGCTCTTCGTCTTTGCCCTCACGGCGGTGATCTGCGGCCTTGCGGGGGCGCTCTACTACCCGCAGGCCGGGATCATCAACCCGGCGGAGCTGGCGCCCATCGCCTCGATCTATCTCGCGGTCTGGGTCGCCATCGGGGGCAGGGGGCGGCTTTACGGGGCGGTGATCGGGGCGGCTTTCGTCTCGCTTCTGTCCAGCTGGTTCACCGGGGGCCGCGCGCCGACCATTCCCTTGGGCTTTTACACCGTCGATTGGGTCGATTGGTGGCAGGTGCTGCTGGGTCTGTCCTTCGTCTGCGTCACGCTCTTTGCGCCCAAGGGCATCGGCGGCCTCTTCGACCGCTTCCAGGGCCGCCACGCGCCCGACCGCAAGGGCGCCGACCTTGGCCCCGATCAGGGCTCGCTTCAGGAACAGGAGGCGGTGGAATGAGCGCGCTTCTCGAAGTCTCCGGCGTCTCGGTCAGCTTTGACGGCTTCAAGGCGATCAACAACCTGTCGTTTTCGATCGGCCCGGCCGAGCTGCGCGCCATCATCGGGCCGAACGGGGCCGGCAAGACCACCTTCATGGATATCGTCACCGGCAAGACCAAGCCCAATTCCGGCTCGGTCACCTGGGGCGACCGGTCGATCTCGCTGCTCTCGCTCTCCGAAGCCGCCATCGCCCGCGCCGGGGTCGGCCGCAAGTTCCAGCGTCCGACGGTCTTCGAAGACCAGACCGTGGCGGAGAACCTTGTGCTCGCCCTCAAATCCCCGCGCAGCCCCTTCGCCGCTTTGGCCTTTGCCCTGACGGGCGAGGGCCGCAAGCGGGTCGAGGCGCTGGCCGCCCAGGTCGGCCTGACCGAGGCCCTGCCGCGCAAGGCGGGCGAGCTCAGCCACGGCCAGAAGCAGTGGCTGGAGATCGCGATGCTTCTGGCGCAGGAGCCGCGGCTTCTTCTGGTCGATGAACCCGCCGCAGGCATGACGCTCGCCGAACGCGAGCTGACCACCGCCATGCTGGTGGAAATCGCCAAGACCCGCGCCGTGGTCGTCGTCGAACACGACATGGAATTTGTCCGCCGGCTCGATTGCCGGGTGACGGTGCTGCACGAGGGTTCGGTTCTGGCCGAGGGCTCGCTCGACCATGTCACCAAAAATCCGCAAGTCATCGAAGTCTATCTGGGCCGCGGCTGAAGGAGCGATCATGCTGGAAACCAAAGGGCTGACGCTGCATTACGGCGGTTCGCAAATTCTGCACGGCATTGATTTCACGGCCAAGACCGGGGAAGTCACCTGCGTGATGGGCACCAATGGCGTGGGCAAGACCTCGCTTCTGAAGGCGCTTGCCGGCACCCATCCGCGTTCGGGCGGCGAGGTGATCCTGAACGGCGAGACCCTGCCGCGCCTGCGCCCGCAGGAAATGGCGGTGCGCGGCCTGTCGGTGGTCCCGCAAGGCCGGATGATCTTCCCGCTTCTGACGGTGCGCGAGAACCTCGAGACCGCCTATGCCGTCCTGCCGAAGTCCGAACACTTTGTGCCGGACGAGATCTACGACCTCTTCCCGGTCCTGAAGGACATGACCCGCAGGCGGGGCGGCGACCTGTCGGGCGGCCAGCAACAGCAACTCGCCATCGCGCGGGCCATGCTGATGAAGCCCAAGGTCCTGCTGCTGGACGAGCCGACCGAGGGCATCCAGCCCAATATCATCCAGCAGATCGGAAGGGTGATCACCTACCTCAAGTCCAAGGGCGATATCGCCATCGTGCTGGTCGAACAGTATTTCGACTTTGCCTATGGGCTGGCGGACCATTTCTATGTCCTGCGGCGCGGGTCGGTCGCGATGCAGGGCAGCCGGGCCGAGCTGACGCAGGACCAGCTGCGCGCCGAAGTCTCGGTCTGATCCCTGTCGCGCTTGCCCGAGCCTGCCCGGTCAAACCTCCGGCACCGCAGTGAAAATCGCGGATCCCGGGGCTTGCCCCTGACCAAGCCGCCCGGCATGGTGCAGCGGAAATTCCGGGGTTGGCGACGTGGTCCTGAACGAGGCGGTTCTTCTCTTTTCGGGCGGCATGCTGGCCGGGGTGATCAATGTCATCGCGGGCGGCGCGGGCTTCATGACCTTCCCGCTGCTCCTCGCCGCCGGGATGACCGAGGTGGCGGCCAATGCCTCGAATTTCGTGGCCGTCCTGCCCGCCAATCTGGTCGGCACCTGGGTCTACCGCCGCGAACTGGCCGAGGTGCGCCAGAACCTCTGGCTGCGGATGGGGCTGGCGGCCTTAGGCGGGCTGATCGGCGCGCTGATCCTGACCCATACCGGCCAGGCCTCGTTCCAAAGCGCCATCCCCTGGCTTTTGCTCTTCGCCACCACCTCCTTTGCCGTGGGCCCGCGCATCAAGGCCGTGGTGGAGCGCATGCCCGGCTTCGACCGCGCCCGCTGGCTCTGGCTCTCGCTGGTGCTGGAGTTCTGCGTCTATATCTATGCCGGCTATTTCGGCCTTGGCATGGGGATCATCCTCTTTGCGATCTATGGCATCTTCTCCGAGATGACGATCCATCAGGGCAATGCGATCCGCAACATCACCACCGCGCTGTCGAGCCTGGTGGCCATCGCGATCTTCATCTCCTCGGGGCTGATCCAGTGGCTGCCCTCGCTGGTGATGATGGCGGGGGCGGTGCTGGGCGGCATGGTGGCGGTGCATCTGGCCAAGCGCCTGCCGGCCCGGCTGGTCCGGGTGGCGATCCTCGGATGGGCCATCTGCCTGACGGCGCTGGCTTTTTACAAGTATTTCTGAGGCATCGGATGGGAGATTCCCCACCGGTCGGGGCGGCATGGCGCAAGGTCACGGGCGCGCTGTGCAGTCGGGGGATTGTGGAGGCGAGTACCGGAATCGAACCGGTCTACACGGATTTGCAATCCGCTGCGTAACCTCTCCGCCAACTCGCCGCCGTGAGGTGTGCGTTCCATAGCCGGTGATCGCGCGCATGGCAAGAGTGGCTGTGGGCTTGATTGCGGGTCTTGGCGGGGGCAGGGTGCGGCATGACCCAGATGCCCGACCCCTCCGCGCCGCCGCTTCCCCGCCTGCAACTGCGGCTGATCTTCGACGCTCCCGATGGCAACGGCGTGAGCTTCGGCCCCGGCAAGGCCGAACTTCTGGCGCAGATCGCAGCCCAGGGCTCGATCGCCGCCGCGGGCCGCGCGATGGGGATGAGCTACAAGCGCGCCTGGGATCTGGTCGAGGAGATGAACGCCCTGTTCCGCGCCCCCCTCGTGGTGACCGAGCGTGGCGGGGCCGGGCGTGGCGGGGCGCGTGTCACCGCCGAAGGCCAGGCGATCCTCGCGCGCTATCGCCACCTCGTCGCCGTGCTGGCCGAGGCGGGGGCCGCGGATCTGGCCGCGATTTCCGCCGGGCTTGCCCCGCAGGATGGCTTGCCAGCGCAGAAGGACCCCGATATGTTCGGCAAAACATAACGGGGTTTCCGATGCGCGCAGCTGTTGCTTTTGCGGCCTTTCTGGCCATGTCCTCTTTCGCTCAGGCCGAGACGATCACCGTCTTCGCCGCGGCCTCGCTGAAGGGTCCGCTGGATGCGGCGGCGGCCTCGTGGAAGGAAGCCACCGGGAACGAGGCGGTGATCTCCTACGGCGGTAGCTCGGCCCTGGCCAAGCAGATCGAGGCGGCGGCGCCGGCGGATGTCTTTCTTTCGGCGGCCGAGAACTGGATGGACAAGCTGTCCGATGAAAAGCTGATCACGGCGGCGAGCCGGCATGACTTCTGGGGCAATGCGCTGGTCCTGGTCGGGCAACCGGGGGCGAAACCGGTGGTGCTGGGCAAGGACACCGATCTTGCGGGCCTTCTCGGCGATGGCAAGCTGGCGATGGCGCTGGTCGATTCCGTTCCCGCCGGGCAATATGGCAAGGAGGCGCTGACCACGCTCGGCCTTTGGGACAAGGCCGAACCTTCGGTCGTGCAGGCCGAGGACGTGAAGGCGACGCTGAAGCTGGTGACCTCGGGCGAGGCGCCCTACGGCGTGGTCTATGCCACCGACGCCAAGGCCGCCAAGGATGGCGTGACCGTGGTCGCAACCTTCCCCGCGGACAGCCACAAGCCGATCCTGTACCCCGGCGCGGTGGTCGCGGCCTCGACCAAGCCCGAGGCGCAGGCCTTCCTCGACTTCCTCAAGACCCCGGCGGCCAGCGCCCCCTTCGCGGCGCAGGGCTTCACGGTGCTGCCGTGAGCGATTGGCTGACCCCCGCAGAATGGTCGGCGGTCGGCCTCTCGCTCAAAGTCTCGGCCACGGCCACGGTGTTGAGCCTCCCCCTCGGCATCTTCGTGGCCTGGGCCCTGGCGCGGCGGCGGTTCATCGGCCATGGGCTGGTGAACGCCGCCGTGCATCTTCCGCTGATCCTGCCGCCGGTGGTGACGGGCTATGCGCTTTTGCTGGCCTTTGGCCGGAATGGGCCAGCGGGCCGGGTTCTTGAACAGATGTTCGGTCTGGTCCTGGCCTTCCGCTGGACCGGCGCGGTACTGGCCGCCGCGGTCATGGCCTTTCCCCTGATGGTGCGGGCGATCCGGCTCGCCTTCGAGGCGGTGGACCCGAGGATCGAGGCCGCCGCCGCCACGCTCGGCGCGCCGCCGGTTGCGGTCTTCGCCACGGTGACGCTGCCCCTGATCCTGCCCGGCGTGCTGGCGGGCGCGGTCCTCGCCTTCGCCAAGGCGATGGGCGAGTTCGGCGCCACCATCACCTTCGTCGCCAATATCCCCGGCCAGACCCAGACCCTCCCGACGGCGATCTATGCCCTGCTGCAATCGCCGGACGGCGATGCCGCGGCGCTGCGTCTGGTCGCGATCTCGGTCGTCATCGCCTGCGCCGCCATCGCGGGGTCAGAGATCCTCGCCCGTCGCGTCGCGCGCCGGATCACCGGGCGCGAGATGGCGCGCTGATGCTGGAGATCGCCCTGAAGCACCGCTTCGCCGACATGGCGCTGGACCTGGCCTTCATAGCACCCGCCGGGGTGACAGCGCTGTTCGGGCGGTCGGGGGCGGGGAAATCCTCGGTCATCCATGCGGTGGCGGGGCTCTTGCGCTGCGACCAGGCGCAGATCACCCTGAACGGCAGGGTACTCGACGGTGCGGGCCGCCACCTTCCCCCGCACAGGCGCCGCACGGCGACGGTGTTTCAGGACGCGCGGCTCTTCCCGCATCTCAGCGTCCGGCAGAACCTGACCTATGGCCAGCGCTACGCGCCGGACGGCGGCCTCGGGCTGGAGGAGGTGACCAGCCTCCTCGGCCTCGCGCCCCTTCTTGCGCGCCGCCCCGCCACCCTCTCCGGTGGTGAGGCGCAGCGCGTCGCCATCGGCCGCGCCCTCCTGTCCAACCCGGCGCTCCTCTTGATGGACGAACCGCTCTCCGCCCTCGACGCCCCCCGCAAGGCCGAGATCCTGCCCTTCCTCGAAAGCCTGACCCGCCGCGCCGCCTGTCCGATCCTCTATGTCAGCCATTCCCTGCCCGAGGTGGCGCGCCTGGCAAGCCACATGGTCGTGCTCGACAAGGGGCGCCTCGTGGCCGAGGGGAGCCTGCAACAGATCCTCTCCGACCCAGCCCTTGCCGCGACGATCGGCCTGCCCGAGATGGGATCGGTGATCACCGCCACCGTAACAGGCCTCGACCCCGATGGCCTGACCCGCCTCGCCACCCCCGGCGGCCCGCTGTTCCTGCCCGGCCTCGCCGCAGCGGCGCCCGGCAGCACGCTCCACCTGCGCCTGCCCGCCCAGGACGTCATCCTGTCGCGCCAGCGCCCCGAGGGGCTCTCGGCGCTCAACATCCTCGCCTGCGAGGTCCTGTCCCTGACCGAGGCCGAAGGCTCGATCCTCGTCCAGCTCGGCCTTGGCCCGCAGAAATTCCTCGCCCGCATCACCCCGCGCTCGGCCCTGACGCTGAACCTGCGCCCCGGCGAAGCTGCCTTCGCCATCCTCAAGACCGTGGCCCTGGCCCAGGGCCTCGCCTCCTGACCCTGCCGCTTCGCTGACCTCGACGCTTCCCTGACCTTCCCCTTTCATTGGTCCATAAATATCCCACGGGGGGTGCGGGGGGTGTGAAACCCCCCGCTTCCGAAGCCTGGCAAAGCTAGAAGCCGGCGTCGTGGATAATGGCGATCTTGCGGTCGGCCTCGGTGATCTTGCGCATCGTCTCTCTCTCGCGCAGCTGAGGTCGCCCGATCCTAGCTTGCGGCCTTGATCTTGTCCCAGACCTCGGTGAGGGCCGCGCTCTGCGTTGCACTCAGCGCCGGGGCGGCGCGCAGGCGGGACAGGGTCTGCTCATCGGGGTAGACGGCGGGGTCGGCGGTGATGGAGGGATCGACCAGACCCTTGGCCTCGCGGTTGGCATTGGCATAGCCGGTGAAGTCGGTGCATTTGGCAATCACCTCGGGGCGCAGCATGTAGTCGAGGAAGAGATGCGCGTTGTCGAGGTTGCGCGCATCGACCGGCAGGCACCAGAGGTCGGTCCAGGCCGGCGCGCCGGAATGCGGCACCGCATAGGCCAGCGTGACGGGCGGCCGGCTGTCGGCGGTGCCGGCCTCGACCATCTCGGTCACGGCGGCTTGCGTGACGCTGAAATCGCCCGACCAGGTCGCGGCCAGCGCCAATGATCCTGCGGGCAGGGAATTGAGGTAATCGGTATTGTCGAACTCGCGGATATAGGGGCGGACCTTGGCAAAGGCCTCGGCCATCTTGTCGTAATCCTGCGGCGTGGCCTGCAGGGGATCGATCCCCAGCATCGCCAGCACCATGAAGCTGATGTCGGGCGCCGAATCGAGCAGGCTGATCCCGCTTCCCGACAGCCGCGCCGCGGTCTCCGGCGCGAAGATCGCCTGCAGCGGGTCGAACTCCACCCCCTGCAGCGCCTGTTGCACCATGGCGGTGTTATAGGTGAATCCGGTCGAGCCCCAGAGATAGGGCAGGCCATAGGCATTGCCCGGATCATAGCCCGCCGCAAGCCGCAGGATGGCAGGGTCGAGATGCGAGAGGTTCTTCAGCCGGGCCAGATCCAGCGGCTGGTAGGTGCCCGAGGAAACGAAGCCCGGCAGCGTGGTGCCCGATTGCAGCACCACGTCATAGCCGGTCGATCCGCCCGCCATCCGCGCCTGCATCTCCTCGGCGCTGGCATAGATGTCATAGACCACGTTGATGCCGGTCTCGGCCTGGAAATCCTCGATCGTGCTTTCGCCGATGTAATCGGACCAGTTGTAAAGGTTGAGCGTGCCGGTGGCGGCGCGGGCGGGCCGGACCCAGGGGGCGGCAAGCCCGGTGGCGAGGCCTGCGCCGATGGTGGTCAGAAGGGTGCGGCGGGTGATCGTCATGGTCGTCTCCGGGGGCTTCAGCGCTGTCCCCCCTCCCTGCGCCAGCCGCGCGCGCACTGCCATGCAAATCCTGCGACTTCACGGCGAATTCAACGCCTCAGCGGCGCAAGCGGCGCCCAACCACGCCAAGCCGCGCCAGCCCGCACCTGACCCCGGCGCAATTCCCTTGCCCGCAGGCCAGTGCTTCGGGTTAAGAAGGGCAACAACAAGCGGAGAGCCGATGCCCGACCCCGACGTGCTGCCAAAGACCGAAGGCGAGGCCGGACCCGCCCCCCGCAAGCGCAGCCGCGCCACGCGGCGCCTCCAGCTGATCGAGGCCACGATCGAGACCCTGGCCCTGCGCGGCTATGCCCGCTGCACCCTGGCCGAGGTCGCGACCCGCGCCGGCCTGTCGCATGGGCTGGTGAATTTCCACTTCCAGTCCAAGGAAAAGCTGCTCTCCGAAACCCTGGCCTACCTGGCCGAGGAATACCGCGCCAACTGGCAGGCCTGCCTGGCCCGCGCCGGTGACGACCCCGCGGCCCAGCTCGCCGCCCTCCTTGCCGCCGATTTCGACCCGGTCATCTGCACGCCCGAGCGGCTTTCGGCCTGGTGCAGCTTCTGGGGCGAGGCCCAGGCGCGGCCCTTGTACCAGGCGCAATGCGCCTCCAACGATGCCGATTACAACCGTGTCCTGGCCGAGATCTGCGCGCGGCTGATCGCCGAGGGCGGCTATGGCGGCCACCCCTCGCGCGTGGCGCGGGTCCTGCAGGCGGCGGGCGAGGGGGTCTGGCTGGACCTGATGACGATGAACCCGGCCTATGGGTTGAGCGAGGCACTGGCCATCGTCCACACCTCTGCGGCGGCCTTCTTTCCGCGGCATTTCAACGAGAGCGGACTGATCGGTTAGGGCTGCGCCCCGGGCCGGCGGCCGGGGGGTTTCACACCCCCCGGACCCCCCGTGGGATATTTGTGGACCAATGAAGGGGGAAGGGGCGTTGACTTGGGGAGGGACGCACCGCCAAATGCCGGCGATGGAGGGCTTCATGACGCCGCTGGAGAGGGTGCAAGGTCTGTCATGCTGGAGCGGGCCGGTGAAGGCGGCGCCCTTGGGCGGTGGCATCACCAATGTGAATTTTGTCGTCGAGGACGGGCCGCGCCGTGCGGTGGTGCGGATCGGCGATGACATTCCGGTGCATCAGATCCTGCGCTTCAACGAGCTTTCGGCCAGCCGGGCGGCCTTTGCCGCGGGCGTCTCGCCAGCCGTGCTGCATCACGAGCCGGGGGTTCTGGTGCTGGATTTCGTGCCCGGCCGCACCATGACGGCGCAGGACCTGCAACAGGACGCGCTTCTGGACCAGGCGCTGGATCTGGTGATCCGCGTCCACCGCGAGATGCCCAAGCACCTGCGCGGGGCGAGCCTGACCTTCTGGGTCTTTCATGTGATCCGCGACTATGTCCAGACCCTGACCGAGGGCCAATGCCGCCATCTGCCGCTTTTGCCCCGACTTCTGACCGAGGCCGAGGCTTTGGAGCGCGGCGTCGGCCCGATCGACATGGTCTTCGGCCACAACGACCTTCTGCCCGCCAATTTCCTGCATGACGGCACGCGGATGTGGCTGGTCGACTGGGACTATGCCGGCTGGGGCTCGCCGCTTTTCGACCTGGGCGGGCTGGCGGCCAACAATGCCCTGTCCGAGGCGCAGGAGCGGCGGATGCTGCTGCGCTACTTTGGCGCGCTCGATGCGGGGCTCTGGCGGCGCTACCTTGCGATGAAGGCCGCGGCGGCGCTGCGCGAGACGCTGTGGTCGATGGTCTCCGAAATCCACTCGGAGATCGACTTCGACTATGCTGCCTATACGGCCAGCACCCTTTCCACCTATGGCAAGGCCTACGAGGCCTTCGCCCAAGCCTGAGGATATCATGGACCTTCCCTCCACGGCCAAGGCCATCATCATCGGCGGCGGCATTGTGGGCACCTCGACCGCCTATCACCTTGGCAAGCTCGGCTGGACCGACACCGTGCTTCTGGAGCGCAAGAAGCTCACCTCGGGCACGACCTTTCATGCCGCGGGTCTGGTCGGGCAGCTGCGCACCAGCGCCAATATCACCCAGCTGCTGGGCTATTCGGTGGACCTTTACAAAAGGCTGGAGGCCGAGACCGGCCTGCAGACCGGCTGGAAGATGAACGGCGGGCTGCGCCTCGCCTGCAATGCCGAACGCTGGACCGAGGTGAAGCGTCAGGCCACCACCGCGCACAGCTTCGGGCTGGAGATGCATCTGCTGACCCCGCAGGAGGCGCAGGACCTCTGGCCGTTGATGACCATCGACGACCTCGTGGGCGCGGCCTATCTGCCGACCGATGGCCAGGCCAATCCCTCCGACATCACCCAGAGCCTTGCGCGGGGGGCGCGGATGGCGGGGGTGAAGATCTTCGAGGATACGCCGGTCACGCGGATCATTGTGGAGGAGGGGCGGATCAGGGGCGTGGAGACCCACTTCGGCACCATCGAGTGTGAAAAGCTGGTGATCTGCGCCGGGCAATGGACCAGGGCGCTGGCGGCCACGGTGGGGGTCAATGTCCCCCTCGTCTCGGTCGAGCATCAGTACATGATCACCGAACGCATCCCCGGCGTCACCCCCGGCCTGCCCACCTTGCGCGATCCCGACCGGCTGACCTACTGGAAGGAAGATGTCGGCGGCCTCGTCTGGGGCGGTTATGAGCCGAACCCGAAACCCTGGGCGGTCGATGGCATCCCCGAGGGCTTTCATTTCGAAACCCTCACCCCCGACTGGGACCATTACGAACAATTCATGGAAAACGCGATTGCCCGGGTGCCGGCGCTCGCCACCGCCGGGGTCAAGCAATTGCTCAATGGCCCGGAAAGCTTCACCCCCGATGGCAATTTCATCCTCGGCGAGGCGCCGGAGCTGAAGAACTGCTTCATCGGCGCAGGCTTCAACGCCTTCGGCATCGCCTCGGGCGGCGGGGCGGGGATGGCGCTGGCGGAATGGGTCGCCAAGGGCGAGGCGCCCTATGACCTCTGGCCGGTCGATATCCGCCGCTTCGGCAGCGTCCACCGCTCGGTCGATTGGGTGCGGGCGCGCACGCGGGAGGCTTATGGCAAGCATTACACCATCGCCTGGCCGTCCGAGGAGATGAAATCCGCCCGCCCCACCCGCCGCTCGCCGCTTTACGCGCATCTGAAGGCGGCCGGGGCCTGTTTCGGCGAAAAGCTGGGGTGGGAGCGGCCGAATTGGTTTGCCGGCCCGGGGGAGAAGCCGGTGGACCGCTATTCCTATCAGCGCCCCGGCTGGTGGGAGGCCGTGGCGCGCGAACACAAGGCCGCGCGCGAGGCGGCGGTGCTGATCGACCAGAGCTCTTTCGCCAAGTTCACCCTGAAGGGGCCGGATGCCGCCCGCGCCCTCAACTGGATCGCGGCGGGGAATGTGGATCGGGCGGTGGGCAGCCTGACCTATACCCAGTTATTGAATGATCGTGCGGGAATTGAGACCGATGTCACGGTGGCCCGGGTGGCCGAGGATGAGTTCTACATCACCACCGGGACCGGCTTTGCCACCCATGACTTCCACTGGATCAGCCGCAATCTGCAAGGCAATTGCCAGCTGGTCGATGTGACCTCGGGCCATGCCGTCCTGTCCCTGATGGGGCCCAGGGCGCGGGCGATCCTGGCGCTGGTCTGCGACGACGATCTGTCCAACGCCGGTTTCCCCTTTGGCCGGGCGCAGCGCATCTCGGTCGCCTCCTGCCCGGTGCTGGCGCTGCGCGTGACCTATGTCGGCGAGCTTGGCTGGGAATTGCACATGCCGACCGAAGTCGCCGTGACGGTCTACGAGGCGCTGATGGCGGCGGGCGAGAGCCATGGCCTGATCAACGCCGGTTACCGCGCGATCGAGACCCTGCGGCTGGAGAAAGGCTACCGCGCCTGGGGTTCGGACATCGGGCCGGATCACACGCCGGTCGAGGCGGGGCTGGCCTGGGCCGTGAAGATGAAGTCCAACATCCCCTTCAAGGGGCGCGAGGCCATGGCGGCGCAGCTGGCCCATGGCGTCAAGAAGCGGCTTGCGACCTTCACTGTCGCCGACCCGCAGGTGATCCTCCTTGGCCGCGAGACGATCTACCGCAATGGCGAAAGGGTGGGCTGGCTGTCCTCGGGCGGGTTCGGCCATACGATCGGCCAGCCGATCGGCCTTGGCTATGTCCGGCGCGAGGGGGTGGACGAGGCCTACCTTTCCTCCGGCACATGGGAGCTTGAGGTGGCCTCGGAACGCGTGCCCTGCACGGCGGGCTTTGCGCCACTGCATGACCCCAAGGGCTTGCGGATCAAGGCCTGACGCCTGCGGCAAATCGGATCTTTCTTTTTGATCCGGGGACTTCTACCCTTGGCCGATGGAGGACAAGGTGGCAGCGACGGATCAGACCATGCCCTTGGCGGCCCTTCTGGCCCAGCGTCCGCTGGACCTGACCGATGACGCCTGGCTGGATGTGCTGACGGCGGTCGACAAGACCTATACCGACCTCGTCGATTATCAGGAACGTCTGGAACGCCAGAACACCGAGCTGGAAGACCTGCGCCGCTTCCTCGCCTCGATCCTCGCTTCGGTCAGCGATGTGCTGATCGCCACGACGCGCAATGGCGTGGTGGAGGAGATCAGCGCCTCGCTCACCGTGCAGACCGGGCAGGCGCGCTCGGCGCTGGTCGGGCGCTATGTCTCGGACCTGTTTGATCCCTCCAGCCGCAAGGCGCTGGAGGCGGCCTTGTACCATGTGCAGGCGGCCAAGGCCGGTGTCACGCTGGAGCTGGCGCTGCTGACCCAAAGCGATGCGACGCCAAGCCCCTTGGAGATGAACCTCTCGCCGCGGATGGATGACCGGGGCAGGGTGGTGGGCGTGGTCCTCTCGGGCCGGCCCTTGGGAGAGTTGCGCCAGGCCTATGCCGATCTTGGCCGCAGCCATGATGCCTTGAAGACCACGCAGACCCAGCTGGTGCGCAACGAAAAGCTGGCCTCGCTGGGCCGTCTGCTGGCCGGTGTGGCGCATGAGCTGAACAACCCGATCAGCTTTGTCTATGCCAATACCCATGCGCTGGAAAAATACGTCGGCAAGTTCGAGACCTATTTCGCAAGGGTGCAGGCCGGGGCCAGCCGTGATGAACTGGTGGCCCTGCGCGCCGAGCTGAAGCTCGACCGCGAGGTGAAGAACCTGCACGAGGCGGTGGCCGGTGCCCGCGCAGGGGCAGAGCGGGTGCGCGACATCGTGGCCGACCTGCGCCGCCTGTCCTCGGAAGGCTCGGGCGAATTGGTCGACTTCGATCTCGTTGAGACCGCCCATGTCGCGGCCAACTGGGTCCTGCGCGCGAACAAGGAGCCGGTGGAGATGCGCTTTGACGGTGCGGCGCGGCTGATGGCGCGCGGGCGGCCCGGCCATGTCCAGCAGGTGGTGATGAACCTCGTGCAGAACGCGGTCGACGCGCTGGAGGGGGTGCAGGCCCCCCGCGTCAGCCTCTGGCTTGGGGTGGAGGAGGGGCAGGCGGTGCTGGATGTGTCCGACAACGGGCCGGGGATCGCCGAGGCGATGACCCAGGCCATCTTCGATCCCTTCTTCACCACCAAGCCGGTCGGGCGCGGCACCGGGCTTGGCCTGTCGATCAGCCACAAGATCGCCGAGGAACATGGCGGCAGCCTGCGCCTGATGGCCGTCGCACCCGAAGGCGCGCGGTTCCGGCTGGCCCTGCCTCTGGCCGCAGCACCGCTGGCGGGCGAGGGGGCAGCATGAACGTCCTCTGGCTTCAGGCCTCGGGCTGCGGCGGCTGCACCATGTCGCTTCTTTGTGCCGAGGACCCCAATGTCTTCGACCTTTTGGAGGGCGCGGGCATCCGGATGCTCTGGCACCCCGCCTTCAGCCGCGCCTCGGGTGAGGAGGTCCGAGCGCTGTTTGCCGCGATCCTGAACGGCGATCAGGTTCTGGACGTGCTCTGCGTCGAAGGCGCCATCGCGCGCGGCCCGCATGGCACCGGGCGCTATCACATCCTGTCGGGCACCGGCAAACCGATGCTGACCTGGGTGCAGGACCTCGCGGCCCAGGCCCGCCATGTCGTCGCTGTCGGCACCTGCGCGGCCTATGGCGGGGTGACGACGGCGGGCGGCAACCCTTCGGATGCGGTGGGCCTGCAATTTGACGGCGCCCATCCCGGCGGCATCTTCGCGCCCGATTACCGCGCGCGCGGCGGACTGCCGGTGGTCAATGTCGCCGGCTGCCCGACCCATCCCGGCTGGGTGACCGAAACCTTGCTGCTGCTCGCCTCCGAGGCCCTCGCGCCGGGGGATCTCGACGCCCTGGCCCGGCCCAGATTCTACGCCGATCACCTCGTGCACCACGCCTGCCCGAAGAACGAGTTCTACGAATACAAGGCCTCGGCCCGGCACCTGTCGCAGATGGGCTGCATGATGGAGCATCTGGGCTGCGTCGGAACGCAAGCCGTCGGCGATTGCAACATCCGGCCGTGGAACGGCGAAGGCTCCTGCACGCGGGGCGGCTATCCCTGCATCTCCTGCACCGCGCCCGAGTTCGAGGAGCCGCGCCACGCCTTCACCGAGACCCCCAAGATCGCCGGCATCCCGGTCGGTCTGCCCACCGACATGCCCAAGGCCTGGTTCATGGCGCTGGCCTCGCTGAGCAAGGCCGCCACCCCGGCCCGGATCGCCCGCAACGCCATCTCCGACCGGATCGACGTGCCGCCCACCCTGCGAAAGCCGCGGAGATGAGCGGAGACACCCCCCGTCTGATCGTCGGCCCCTTCAACCGGGTCGAGGGCGACCTTGAGGTCTCGCTCGAGCTTGCCGAGGGGCAGGTGGCCGCGGCCTACGTCAACTCCCCCCTCTATCGCGGGTTCGAGAGGATGCTCGAAGGCAAGGCCCCCTCCGATGCCCTGACCCTGACGCCGCGGATCTGCGGCATCTGCTCGATCAGCCAATCCGCCGCCGCCGCCCGCGCCCTGGCCGCCGTGCAAGGCGTGGTGCCGACCCCGCAGGGCGAAAGGATGGCCGCGCTGATCCATGCGGTGGAGAATGTGGCCGACCACCTGACGCATTTCCATTTGTTCTTCATGCCCGATTTCACCCGGCCGCCCTATGCCAGCCGTCCTTGGCACCCCCGCGTGGTCGAGCGTTTCACCGCCATGGAGGGTTCCGCGCAGCGCAGCGCGGTCGAGGCGCGGGCAGCCCTCATGCATATTCTAGGCCTGACGGCGGGCAAATGGCCCCATACGCTGGCCATCCAGCCCGGCGGCGTGACCCGCAGCCCCAGCCCCCGCGACAAGGCCCGCATTCAGACCAGTCTGCGCGCCTTTCGCCGCTATCTGGAAACCGTGCTGTTTGGTGGCCGCTTGGAAGATTTCGCCGCCCTGACCGAGACCTCAGCCCTGATGCGCTGGGCTACGGGCGATGTCGGCCTCTTCCTCGACATCGCAGCCGACCTTGACCTTGCGAGCCTCGGGCGCGGGCAGGGGCGCTATCTGTCCTTCGGCGCCTATCCCTTGCAGGGCGGCTTCGGCTTTGCCCGTGGCACCTGGCAGGCGGGCGCCCTCCAGCCGCTCGACACCGCGCTGATCCGTGAGGATCTCTCCCATGCCTGGATGCTGGGCGAGGCGGCCCATCCCGCGCAAGGCCGCACCTTCCCCGACCAGGACATGCGCGAGACGGCCTATACCTGGTGCAAGGCCCCCCGGCTCTCCGGCGCGCCGATGGAGACGGGGGCGCTGGCCCGGCAGGTGGTGGACGGCCATCCGCTGGCCCGTGACCTCGCCCTTCAGGGCGGCGTCCTCGCCCGGGTCGCGGCGCGGCTTCTGGAGTTGGCCCGCAGCCAGATCCTGATGGAGGCGCTGGCCGAGGGCATCGACCCCGAAGCCCGCTTCATGGCCGAACCCGGGCCCCTTGCCGCCGATGGCGAGGGCGAAGGTCTGGTCGAGGCCGCCCGCGGTGCCCTCGGCCATTGGCTGCGCATCGAGAACGGCCGGATCGCCAGCTACCAGATCATCGCCCCCACCACCTGGAACTTTTCCCCCCGCGACGCCCTTGGCACCCCCGGCCCGCTGGAGGCCGCGCTGGCTGGTGCCCCGGTCAACCCTGGCGAGACGACGCCGCTGTCCGTCCAGCATATCGTGCGCAGCTTTGACCCCTGCATGGTCTGCACGGTGCATTAGGGGGCAGGCATGGCCGAGGAGAGCGCCAGAATCCGGGTGCGCGGGCAGGTGCAGGGCGTGGGTTTCCGCCCCTTCGTCTGGCAACTCGCCGATGCGATGGGTCTGCGGGGCGAGGTGCTGAACGACCCCGAGGGCGTGCTGATCCATGTCCAAGGCACCAACCTCGCCCTTTTCGCCACCCGCCTACGGCAGGAGGCCCCGCCTCTGGCCCGCGTCGATGCGGTCGAGGTCTCTCCCCATGTCTTCGCCACCACACCCACCGCTTTCCACATCAGCGCCAGCCGGGGTCAGGGCGTGCAAACCCGCGTGACCCCCGATGCCGCGACCTGCCCGGAGTGTCTGGCCGAGATAAGGGGGCAGGGCCGCCGCCGTGGTTATGCCTTCACCAACTGCACCCATTGCGGGCCGCGCTTTTCCATCCTGAGGAACCTGCCCTACGACCGCAGCCAGACCTCGATGGCGGGCTTCACCCTTTGCCCCGCCTGCCGCGCCGAATACGAAGACCCCGCCGACCGCCGCTTTCATGCCCAGCCGATCGCCTGCCCGGACTGCGGCCCGCGGCTCTGGTTCGAGGCTGCCGGGCCGGATGGCCTGACGGAGGTGCCAGGCGATGCGATCTCTCTGGCCGTGCAGGCGTTCCAAGCGGGAAAGATCATCGCGATCAAGGGGATCGGCGGCTTTCACCTTGCCTGCGATGCCAGAAATGCCACGGCCATCGCCACCTTACGCGCCCGCAAACGCCGCCCCGGCAAGCCCTTCGCCCTGATGGGGACCGAGGCGATGGTCGCCGCCCACAGCCCCCTCGGCCCGACCGAAATCGCCCAACTGCGCGCCGCCGCGGCCCCGGTCGTGCTGCTGCCGAAGGTCGGGGGCCTGCTGCCCGAAGGCCTTGCCCCCGGCCTGACCACGCTGGGCTGGATGCTGCCCTACACGCCCTTGCACCATCTGCTGATGGACGCCTTCGCCGGGCCTTTGGTGATGACCTCGGGCAACCTGTCGGGCGAGCCGCAGGTGATCGGCAACGCGGAGGCGCGGGCCAAGCTGGCCCCCTTTGCCGATGCCTTCCTGATGCATGACCGCGCCATCCTGCGCAGGCTGGATGACAGCGTGGTGCGGGCCAGCCCGCCGATGGTGCTGCGCCGCGCGCGGGGGCTGGTGCCGGGGACGCTGCCCCTGCCCAAGGGTTTTGCCGATGCCGCGCCGCTGACCGCCTATGGCGGCCAGATGAAGGCGGCGCTTTGCCTTCTGGGCCGGGGTCAGGCGCTCTTGTCGCATCACCTGGGCGATCTCGACGACGCGCTGACCTGGGAGGAATATCTGCGCGCCGAGGCCGATTACACCGCCCTCTTCCAGCACCGCCCGCAAGGCGTGGCCTGCGACCTCCACCCCGATTTCCGCGCGACGCGCCATGCCCGGGCCCAGGGCCTGGAGGTGATCGCGGTGCAGCACCACCACGCCCACCTGGCCGCCTGCCTCGGTGACAACCTCTGGCCGCGGGACGGCGGCAAGGTGGCAGGCATCATCCTCGACGGGCTTGGACTGGGCGAGGATGGCACGATCTGGGGTGGAGAAGTTTTGCTGGGCGATTACAACGGGGTTACCCGCGAAGCTCACCTGAAACCTGCACCGCTTCCCGGCGGCGACCGCGCCAATGCCGAGCCCTGGCGCAATGCCCTGGCGCGGCTGGATCAGGCCGGGCTGGGGGCCGAGGCCGACCGTCTGTTCGAGGGCCGCCCCCTGATGCTGCTGCGGCAGGCGATGAAGGCGGGGATGAATGCGCCGCTGTCCTCCTCTGCCGGGCGGCTCTTCGATGCGGTGGCGGCGGTGCTGGGCCTCTGTCAGGTGCAAAGCTATGAGGGCGAGGCCGGTGCCCTGCTGGAGGCGCAGGCCGCGCTCGCCCCCTCCGAGAGCGGTTTTTACGCCTTCGACGGGCTGGACCCCGCGCCGATCTGGCCGGCGCTCCTTGCCGATCTGGCGTCGGGCGTCAGCATCCCGCGCATCGCCCGCCGCTTCCACCTCGGCCTCGCGCAGGCTTTTGCGGCCGAGGCGCGCAGGCTCGTCACGGAGGGAAGGGCCCGCGCGGTCGCCCTCTCCGGCGGCTGCTTTCAGAACGCGCTTTTGCTGGAGATGGTCAGCGCCTGCCTCTTTGACCTGCCGGTGCTGACCCACAAGGCGACGCCCTGCAATGACGGCGGCCTCGCCTTTGGCCAGGCGCTGATCGCGGCGGCGCGGGGCTGACAGGAAAGTTTCCTGCCACCGCAGGCTTCCTATTGGCAGAAGGCTTTGCAATTCGGCTCAGATCGCGTCTGAACAATGGCACGCAAGCGGTTGTAATATAATTACAATCACAATTAGCCGCTTTTATGCGCATTTCCGCCGCACCACCCTCCGCTTTGGCATACGCCTGCATACAGGGAAGCCTTGCCCCAAGGGCAGCGCCAGAGGGAGGACAGCTTGTCACAGATCGAAACCTTCTATGAGGTCATGCGGCGTCAGGGGATCACCCGGCGCAGCTTCATGAAATACTGCAGCCTGACGGCGGCGGCTCTGGGCCTTGGCCCGGCCTTCGTGCCCAAGATCGCCCATGCGATGGAAACCAAGCCGCGCACGCCGGTGATCTGGGTGCATGGGCTGGAATGCACCTGCTGTTCGGAAAGCTTCATCCGCTCGGCCCATCCCTTGGCCAAGGATGTGGTCCTGTCGATGATCAGCCTCGACTATGACGACACGCTGATGGCCGCAGCCGGGCATCAGGCCGAAGCCGCCCTGATGGACACGATCGAGAAATACAAGGGCAACTACATCCTCGCCGTCGAAGGCAACCCGCCGCTGAACGAGGATGGCATGTATTGCATCATCGGCGGCAAACCCTTTGTGGAACAGCTGAAAATGGCCGCCGAACACGCCAAGGCGATCATCTCCTGGGGGGCTTGCGCCTCTTATGGCTGCGTCCAGGCGGCCGCGCCCAACCCGACGCGGGCGACGCCGGTCCACAAGGTCATCCTCGACAAGCCGATCATCAAGGTGCCCGGCTGCCCGCCGATCGCCGAGGTGATGACCGGGGTCATCACCTATATGCTGACCTTCGACCGCCTGCCGGAACTCGACCGCCAGGGCCGCCCGGCGATGTTCTACAGCCAGCGCATCCATGACAAATGCTACCGCCGGCCGCATTTCGACGCCGGCCAGTTCGTCGAGCATTGGGACGACGAGAACGCCCGCAAGGGCTATTGCCTTTACAAGATGGGCTGCAAGGGGCCGACGACCTACAACGCCTGCTCCACCGTGCGCTGGAACGAGGGGACGTCCTTCCCGATCCAGTCCGGCCATGGCTGCATCGGCTGTTCGGAAGAGGGCTTCTGGGATCAGGGCGGCTTTTACAACCGTCTGACCAATATCAAGCAGTTCGGGGTCGAGGCCAATGCCGACCAGATCGGCCTTGGCGCGGCGGGCGTCGTCGGTTCGGCCGTGGCGGTCCATGCCGCGGTGTCGGCGCTGAAACGTGCGCAGAAGAAAAATCAAGAGAAAGTGGAGGGTTAAGCCATGGGTGCCACACCGAACGGGTTCAACCTCGACACCTCGGGCCGCAGGATCGTCGTCGATCCGGTGACGCGGATCGAAGGCCATATGCGCTGTGAAGTGAACGTGGACGATCAGGGCATCATCCGCAACGCCGTCTCCACCGGCACCATGTGGCGGGGGCTGGAGGTGATCCTGAAGGGCCGCGACCCGCGCGACGCCTGGGCCTTCACCGAACGGATCTGCGGCGTCTGCACCGGGACCCATGCGCTGACGAGCGTGCGCGCGGTCGAGGATGCGCTTGGCATCAAGATCCCCGAAAACGCCAATTCGATCCGCAACATGATGCAACTGGCGCTGGAGATCCACGATCACATCGTGCATTTCTACCACCTGCACGCGCTGGATTGGGTCAATCCTGTCAATGCCTTGCGGGCCGATCCTAAAGCGACGTCGGAACTGCAGCAGATGGTCTCGCCGAGCCACCCGCTCAGCAGCCCGGGCTATTTCCGCGACGTGCAGAACCGGCTGAAGAAATTCGTCGAAAGCGGGCAGTTGGGCCTGTTCAAGAACGGCTATTGGGACAACCCGGCCTATCTTCTGCCGCCCGAGGCGGACCTGATGGCCACCACCCATTACCTCGAGGCGCTGGATCTGCAGAAGGAGATCGTCAAGATCCATACCATCTTTGGCGGCAAGAACCCGCATCCGAACTGGCTGGTCGGTGGCGTGCCGTGCCCGATCAACCTGGATGGGGTGGGCGCGGTGGGCGCGATCAACATGGAGCGGCTGAACCTCGTCTCCTCGATCATCGACAAATGTGCCGAGTTCAACACCAACGTCTATATCCCCGATGTCGTGGCGATCGGCGGTTTCTATAAGAATTGGCTGTATGGCGGCGGGCTTTCGGGCAAGTCGGTGCTGGCCTATGGCGACATCCCGGAAAACGCCAATGACTATAGCGCCGCCAACCTGCATCTGCCGCGCGGGGCGATCATCAACGGCGATATGTCCAAGGTCGAGGAGGTCGATGTCCGCGACCCCGAACAGGTGCAGGAATTCGTTGACCATTCCTGGTACACCTATGGCGAGCCGGGCAAGGGCCTGCATCCCTGGGATGGCGTGACCGAGCCGAAATACGAACTTGGCCCCAATGCCAAGGGCACCCGCACCAACATCGAAAACCTCGACGAGGCGGCGAAATATTCCTGGATCAAGGCGCCGCGCTGGCGCGGTCACGCGATGGAGGTGGGGCCGCTCGCGCGCTATGTCGTGGGCTATGCCCAGGGGCATGAGGATATCAAGGCCCAGGTCGATGGCCTGTTGCGCACGATGGATCTGCCGCTGCCGGCCTTGTTCTCCACCCTCGGGCGGACGGCGGCGCGGGCGCTCGAGTCGGAATATTGCGGCCGTCTGATGCGGCATTTCTTCGACAAGATGATCACCAACATCAAGAACGGCGACAGCAACACCGCCAATGTCGAAAAGTGGGATCCCTCGACCTGGCCCAAGGAGGCCAAGGGCGTCGGCATGACCGAGGCGCCGCGCGGCGCCCTTGGCCACTGGATCCGCATCAAGGACGGAAGGATCGAGAATTACCAATGCGTGGTGCCCACCACCTGGAACGGCAGCCCGCGCGACACGGCGGGCAATATCGGCGCCTTCGAGGCCTCGCTGATGGATACCAAGATGGAACGGCCCGACGAGCCGGTCGAGATCCTGCGCACCCTGCACAGCTTTGACCCCTGCCTCGCCTGTTCCACCCATGTGATGTCACCCGACGGGCAGGAGCTCGCCCGCGTCAAAGTCCGCTGAGGGAGGGGATGCGATGAAAAAACTGATGCTTACGGCAGGGTTGGTCCTGTTGGCGGGTCCGGCGCTGGCGCATCCGGGGCATGGTTTCGGCTTCGAGGCCGGGCTTTTGCACCCGCTGACCGGGGCGGATCATCTGCTGGCGATGCTGGCGGTGGGGCTCTGGTCGGGCTTTGCCTTGCCGAGCCGGGTCTGGGCGGGGGCGGCAAGCTTCATGGCCGCGATGACCTTGGGCGCGGTTCTGGCCTTCATCGGCCTGCGGGTGCCGGGGGTGGAAACGGCCATCCTCGCCTCGGTTCTGGGCTTTGGCCTGATGGTGGCCTTCGCGCGGCGTGGGCAAAGCCCCGGGATCACGGCGGCCTCGCTCGCCACGATCGCGGCCTTTGCCGCGGCGCATGGCTATGCCCATGGGGTCGAGGCGACGGGGCCGGCGGGTCTCTACCTCGCCGGTTTCCTGATCGCCACGGCGGGCCTGCATCTGGCGGGCCTCGTGCTGGCGCGTCAGGTCGCCCGGCTGCCCCTGGCGCAGGGGCTGATCGGGGCGGGCATCGCGGGGGCCGGCCTTCTGATGATGGTGGGCTAGGCCATGAGCGACCTTCCCGCCCACGATGCCCATCCGGCCGATCTGGGCAGTGCCCGGCGCCAGACCTCGGTCTATGTCTACGAGGCGCCGGTGCGGATCTGGCACTGGACCAATGCGCTGGCCATCCTCGTGCTGATGATCAGCGGCTATCTGATCGGCTCGCCCCTGCCCACGATGGGCGCGGGCGAGGCCTATGACCAGTTCATCTTCGGCTATATCCGCTTTGCCCATTTCGCCGCCGGGATGATCCTGACCGTGGCCTTCTTCGGCCGCATCTATTGGGCCTTGATCGGCAACCACCATGCCAAGCAGCTCTTCTATGTGCCCATCTGGCGCGGCAGCTATTGGCGCGAGGTCTGGTTCGAGGTGCGCTGGTATCTCTTCCTCGAAGCCGCGCCCAAGAAATACGTCGGCCACAACCCATTGGCGCAGATGGCGATGTTCTGTTTTATGACCCTCGGCCTCAGCTTCATGATCCTGACCGGCATGGCGCTTTATGCCGAGGGCGCGGGGCAGGGGTCGTTCTTCGACCACGCCTTCGGCTGGGTGCGGTACCTGGTCGGGCCAAGCCAGACCCTGCACACGATCCATCACCTTGGCATGTGGTGGATCACCATCTTCATGATGATCCACATCTATGTGGCGATCCGCGAGGATATCATGAGCCGGCAGTCCATCGTCTCCACCATGATCTCGGGGCACCGGACCTTCAAGGACGATGACCCGACCTGACTCGGGTGCTGTCACAAGTAACGGGGCGTGCTGCGGCGCGCCCCTTTTTTGTTCTGGATGGTGGCTTTTCACTTTGTGGCAAAAGTGGCGGGATGGTTTCCATCTTGGCCGTGGTGCTGCACCGGTTTTTGGCCAGAAAACAGATGGATTTCAGCGGATTGGCTGATTCCCTGCCAAAGGGTGAAAAGCCGCCTGACGGGGCAGGTGAAAGCTTTACTGTCAGTTGCAAGGCCAGATGCAAAGTGGCCAGCCGGACCGGGGAGGGGATGATGGCGAAAATCTTGATCTTGGGCATCGGCAATCTGCTTTGGGCCGACGAGGGCTTTGGCGTGCGCTGTGTCGAGACGTTGGCCGCCCGCCATGCCTTTGGCCCCGAGGTGCGCCTGCTGGATGGCGGCACGCAGGGCCTGTATCTTCTGCCCTTTCTGGAAGAGGCCGAGGCGCTGATCGTCTTTGACGCGGTGGATTATGGCCTGCTGCCCGGTACGCTGAAGATCGTCGAGAACGAGGAGGTGCCCGCCTTCATGGGCGCCAAGAAGATGAGCCTGCATCAGACCGGTTTTCAGGACGTGATCGCGACCGCGCAGCTGATGGGCTATTGCCCGGCAGAGATGTTGCTGATCGGCTGCCAGCCGGTCGAGCTTGAGGATTTCGGCGGCGGCCTGCGCCCGGCGGTGGCGGCGCAGATCGACCCGGCCCTCGAAGTGGCGCTGGCCCGGCTGGCCGCCTGGGGCATCGCGGCGCCCGCGGGGCAGACCTCCTGCGACGGCCTTGCCGACCCGTCGATCCGCCGCGACGCCTATGAGGCCGGCCGTCCGTCGGAAGCCGAGGCCTGCCGGATAGGCGATGCCCGCTTTCTGCCGGAGGCGGTCTGATGTGTGTCGGCGTGCCGATGCGTCTGATCTCGGTCGAGGGGATCGCCGGGCTGGCCGAAGGGCCGGAGGGGCGCGAACTGATCGACCTCAGCCTCTGTGCCGAGGCTGTGGCCGGTGACTGGGTGCTGAACTTTCTCGGCGCCGCCCGGGCGGTGATCGGGCCGGAGGAGGCCGCGCAGATCACCTCGGCGCTGAAGGGTCTGCGTGACCTGATGCAGGGCGGCGACCTCGGCCCGGCCTTCGCAGACCTCGAGGCGCGCGCCCCCAGCCTTCCCCCCCATCTTCAGGCCGCCTTCGAGGCCGGCCTTGCGCAAGGATGATCCGATGCACGACCATGCCCATGATCACGACCCTCTGCCACGCGCCAAGGGCGCCAGCCACCCCCTCCTGACCCGGCTGGAGCGCGAGCTGCACTGGCCGCGCCTGCACAGCATGTCCGACGTGGCGGAGTTCCTTGACCGGCCCGGCCTCCATTGCCTTTTCATCCCCGGTGATCCGGTGCGCAATCTGGAGACGGCGGATGCGGCGGTGATCCTGCCGGAACTGCGGATGGTCTTCCAGCACGCCTTCGACTGCGCCCTGATCGACGACGCCATCGAAGCCACCCTGCGCGAGACGCACCGCGCTCTGAAAACCCCCGGCTTCCTGTTCTTCGATCAGGGCCGCTACCTCGGCGCGGTCGAGAAGATCCGCGACTGGGACGATTACCTGCAGCGCATCACCCATATCCTTGGCCTCGCGGCTGCCTGAGGAGGTTACCATGGCGACATTCCACCTGCCCCCCATCGGCTTCGGCCCCGGCTCGCAACCCGACGAGGATGGCGAGCTTGAATATATGGCGCTGCCCTCGGGGATGCGGACCTATAGCCCGCATCTGCCCGATATCGCCGACCTGACCTCGGTCGCCCCCGCTTTGGCGACGCTGGCCGATGTGGCCGCCGCCTGCGACATCGCCTCGCGCAGCGGGCAGACGGCGGATTTCGATCTCTCGGGCCTTGGCAAGGCCGCGCGCGCGCTGATCGCCGAGACTTTGGGCCAGGGCGAGGTCGCGATGAAGCTGCGCGGCAATCCGGCGCTGATGGTGCAGGAATCGGTCTTCGCCGGGGTCTGGCTGCTGGCCGGTTCCGGGGTGGACCGGCTGGAGGTGGCGCCGGTGCCGGGCCTGTCGATCGCCCGCGCCTTCCGGGCCAGCAAAGCGGCGCGGCGTACGCTGGTGCCGCGCGGGCCGGGCGTGGTCAATGCGCCGCCGATCCTCGCCGAACTTCTGGACAAGGCCGCGAGCCACCAGCCCGGCGATCTGCCGCATGTGGTCAACCTCACCCTCTTGCCCCATACCGAGGAGGACCTCCTCTGGCTCGCCGAGGCCTTGGGCGAGGGCGCCGTGACCATCCTGTCGCGCGGCTATGGAAATTGCCGGATCACCGCCACCGCGATTGCCCCGATCTGGCGGGTGCAGTTCTACAACTCTCAGGATAACCTGATCCTCGACACCTTCGAGATCACGCCGATGCCCGAAGTGGCCCTTGCCGCCCGCGAGGATCTGGAAGACAGCGGCGCGCGCATCCTGGAAGTGCTGGAGGCGATCAGATGAGCGGTTTCGAAGGCTCCTACCTTGGCGCCAATGACAGGATCTCTGCCGAGGCGGTGATGGAATGCAAGATCTGCTGGACGCCCTATGACCCGGCAGAGGGCGACGATTACCGACAGGTCCTGCCCGGCACGCCGTTTGCGGCCCTGCCCGAGGATTGGCATTGCCCGGGCTGCGGCGCGCCCAAGGCGCAGTTCATGGTGCTGTCCGACCCGGGCAGCGCCGACATGGCACGTGACGCTGTCATCGCCAGCCGCACCGCCGCCTTGGAGGCCGATTTCCGCGAGATCTGGAACGCCAAGATGAAGGACGTGCCGATCGTCAACGCCGCCCTCCATGTGCAGGCCCTGGGATTTCGTCCCTGGGAGGGGCAGCTGCTTGGCGTCCTGATCTCGCCCTGGTTCCTGAACCTCGTGCTCTTGCCGGGAGAGACGCCCTGGCCCGTCCTGCGCGCCGGAGAGAAGGAGGTGATCGCCTTCCCCTCGGGCGAGTATGAGTTCATCCACAACACGCGGGAAATGGTGGGCGGTTACAAGGCCTGTTCTCTCTTCTCGCCGATGGGCGATTTTTCCAGCCAGCTTCAGGCGGTCGAGGTCGGCAATGCCATCATGGCCGCCCTGTTCGAGCCTGACCACCGCGAGGAAACCGACCGCGCCGCCGAGATCCGTGCGGCGGCGGAAGGGGCGGTGAAGGCAGAAGAGGCTGGCATCGACCCCGTGACGGCAGAGGAGGCCGAACCTGTCGCCCCCACCCGCCGCGCCCTGATCACCGCCGGTCTGGCCGAGGGTTGAATGGGCAAGGCGCTGGTCATCAGGCGGGACGGCGCAGGCTGGGGCTTCACGCCCCCCGCCGACCTGCCGGTGGCGGCGCTGCTGCTTGGCCGCCCGGTGGAGGAGGCCGCAGCCCTTCTGCCGCGCCTCTTCAACCTCTGTGCCGCGGCGCAGGGCATGGCTTTGGCCCTGGCCCTCGGCCAGCCCGCCCGCGCGCCCGAGGCCCTGCGGCGGGAGACCTTGCGCGACCATCTTCTGAAGCTTTGCGTGATCTGGCCCGGCCTTCTGGGCCTGACGCCAATGCGCCTGCCCGCGGACTGGGCCGATCCTGCCGAGACGGCAAGGATCGTCTGGGGCAGCGCCGTGCCGCAGGATTTCGGCCGCTGGCTCGCCTCGGGGCAGGGCGTGGCCCCGGTGCTTGCGGCGATTTCCCGCGCCTTTGCGCCCGGTGAGGCGGTGGCCGACCTGCCGCTCCTCCGCATGGGTACCGCCTTGCTCCCCGTGGCGCAGGAAAACTCGGTCGCGGCCCGCCATGCGGACGCCCCGGCGCTGCAAGGCATCGCGGCGCGCTTTGGCCATGGGCCGTTCTGGCGCGCGGCGGGGCTGATCCATGACATTGCCGCCCTGCAGAGGGGTGCGGCGCAAGGCCAGAGCGCGGGCGATCTGGCGCTGGTTCCCGCTGCGCGCGGCGCCTATGCCTTGCGGGCGCGGGCGACGGGCGGGCTTCTCACCGCCTTTGAGCGGCGCACGCCGACCGACCACCTTTGCGCGCCGGGCGGCATCCTGACCCAGGTCCTCGCCAGCCTGCCGCCGCAGAAGGCGCATCTTCTGCCGCTGGTCATCGACATCCTGTCGCCCTGCGTGGCGACCGAACTGCCGCAGGTGCGCCATGCATGAAATGTCGCTTTGCGAGGGTATCCGTTCGATCATCGAGGATCAGGCCCGCGCCCATGGCTTCGCGCGCGTCACCCTCCTGCGGCTGGAGATCGGCAAATTCGCCACGGTCGAAAAACCCGCACTGGAATTCGCCTTCGAGGTGGTGATGCGCGGCAGTCCGGCGGAAGGCGCGCGGCTGGAGATGATCGACCTGCCCGGGCAGGCCCTCTGCTACGACTGCGCCGAGACGGTCGAGATCGAAGACCGTTTGGCGCTTTGCCCGCTCTGCGGTTCGGGTAAGCTGATGCCGCAGGGCGGCGACGAGATGCGGATCAAGGATATGGAGGTGCTCTGATGTGCACGGTATGTGGTTGCAGCGAGACTTTGGCGTTCGACGGCAAGCGGCAGGACGAGCTTCTGCCCTTCGGCCATGTCCGCGCCCGTGCGCCCGCCGCAGCGCATCATCATCCCCACCCGCAGGACCACCACTACGGCCACGGCGCGGCGGGTGTCTCGGTCCCGGGCATGAGCCAGGCGCGGCTGATCGCGGTGGAAACCTCGATCCTCGCCAAGAACGACGACTTCGCCCGCGCCAACCGCAAGGAATTGCAGGCGCGGGGCGTGCTGGCCTTGAACCTCGTCTCCTCGCCCGGTTCGGGCAAGACCACGCTGTTGTGCAAGACGATCGCGATGCTGGGCGCGGCCCCCCTCGCGGTGATCGAGGGCGATCAGCAGACCTCGGTCGATGCCGACCGCATCCGCGCCACCGGGGCGCAGGCCATGCAGGTCAACACCGGCAAGGGCTGCCATCTGGATGCGCAGATGGTCGGCCATGCGATGGGGGTGCTGAACCCCGCGCCGGGGTCGTATCTTTTCATCGAGAATGTCGGCAACCTCGTCTGCCCCGCCGCCTTCGACCTTGGCGAGGATGCCAAGGTCGCCATCCTTTCGGTGACCGAGGGCGAGGACAAGCCCTTGAAATATCCCGACATGTTCACAGCGGCCAGGCTCGCGCTCCTCAACAAGACCGACCTTGCCCCGCATTGCGACGCCGATCTGGACGCCTACGAGGCCAACCTGCGCCGGATCAATCCCGGCATCGAAATCCTGCGCGTCTCGGCCCGGACCGGGGAGGGGATGGCGGCGTGGATCGACTGGCTTGGCGCCGAGCTTGCGGCCAAGGCCAAGGTCAAGGTCTGACCCATGGCCAGCCCGATCCGCGCCTCGGTTCTTCTGGTGGATGACGAGCCCCACTCGCTTTCGGCGATGAAAATGGCGCTGGAGGACGAGTTCGACATCCATATGGCGGGCGATGCCACCGCCGCGATGGCGGTCCTGGAACAGGAATGGGTGCAGGTCATCCTTTGCGACCAGCGGATGCCCGGGCGCAGCGGGGTGGAGTTCCTGACCGAGGTGCGCGAGCGCTGGCCCGATGTGGTCCGCATCATCCTGACTGGCTATACCGATGCCGCGTCGATGATGGCCGCGATCAACGAGGCGGGGATCCACCAGTTCCTCACCAAGCCCTGGCACCCCGACCAGCTTCTGGTGGCCACCCGCAATGCGGCGCAGCTCTTCACCCTGGCGCGCGACAATGAACGCATGGCGCTGGAGATGCGCTTTCTGACCGCCACCGCCGAAAGCCGGCTGGAAAAGCGCCGCAAGGCCCTGCGCGACGGGCTTGGCTTCGAGACCATCCTGCGCGGCCCGACTTCGCCGATGAATGGCGTGGTGGCGCAGGCGCGGGCCTATGCCAGTTTCGACGTGCCGGTGCTGCTGACCGGCGAGCCGGGCACCGGCAAGGCGCAGCTGGCGCGGGCGATGCATTATGCCTCGCTGCGCTCGGACAAGCCGTTTCACGAGGTCAACCTGACCGGATTGCCCGATGACCTGGCGCTGATCGAGCTTTTCGGGGCCAAGCGCGGGGTTCTGCCCGGCGGCGCCAACAAGATCGGCCTGATGCAGCGCGCCGACCGCGGGACGCTGTTCCTGAACGGCATCGACAGCCTGTCGCCCGCCGTGCAGATGGCGCTGTACCGGGTCCTGAGCGAGGGCGGCTTTACCCCGGTGGGCGGGAACGAGGTTCTGACCTCGAACCTGCGGCTGATCTCGGGCGCGCACCGCGATCTGGGTGCCTTGGTGGCCGAGGGGCAGTTCCGCGCCGATCTTTACTTTGCGCTCTCAACCACCGAACTGGCGCTGCCGCCGCTGCGCGGGCGGCCCGGCGATGTGGCGCTGCTGGCGCAGCATCTGCTGGTGGAGGCTTCGGCCGCGCATGGCAAGCCGGTGCATGGCTTTGACCATGCCGCGCTGGCCTTTCTGGAAAGCTATGACTGGCCCGGCAACCTGCGCGAATTGTCCAATGAGGTCATCAGGATGCTGATCCGTGCGCAAGAGGTGGTGCTGGGCGCCGACCTGATCTCGCGCCCGATCCTGCAGGCGCCGCCGGGCGAGTCCGGGGCCGACCGTTCGGCGCAGGCCGGTTTGACGGGGGATGGCAGCCTGAAGGACCGGGTGGAGATGGTCGAAATGCGCATCCTGCGCGAGACGCTGACCCGCCACCGCTGGAACAAGAGCCGTGCCGCCGCCGAACTGGGGCTGAGCCGGGTCGGCCTGCGGGCAAAACTCGACCGCTACGGCGTGCAGCCCCCCGGGCTTGCCACCGCCGATGAAGAGGAGGACGACTGAATGTGTCTTGGCATCCCCGGCCAGATTATGGCCATCACCGATGAGGCGCGCCTGATGGCGATGGCCGAGGTCTCGGGCGTGCGGCGCGAGGTCAATGTGGCCTGCGTGGCGCTTGGCCCCTTGCAGGACTTGGTGGGCCAATGGGCGCTGATCCATGTCGGTTTTGCGATGAGCCTGATCGACGCGGACGAGGCCGCCCGCACGCTGGAGGCTTTGCGCGATCTGGGCGAGGCGCAGGAGGCTTTGGCCGCCATGGCCGAGGGCCAGCGCGCCCTTGGTGAGGTGTCAGCATGAAATACGCCTCCGAATTCCGCGACCCGACGCTGGCGCGCGGGCTTCTGGCCGCGATCGCGTCAGAGGCCGACAAGATCGGCGCGAGCCGCGAAAAGCCCGTCCATATCATGGAGATCTGCGGTGGCCACACCCATTCGATCTTCCGCTACGGGCTCGACAAGCTGATCCATCCGGGGGTGGAGTTCATCCACGGTCCGGGCTGCCCGGTCTGCGTCTTGCCGATGGCGCGGGTCGATGAATGCGTGCAGCTGGCCGAACTGCCCGGGGTGATCTTCTGCACCTTCGGCGATGCGATGCGGGTGCCGGGGCACAAGAAGTCCCTGATGCAGGCCAAGGCCGGCGGGGCCGATGTGCGGATGGTCTATTCGCCGCTGGATGCGCTGGAACTCGCGCGGCGCAATCCGACGCGCGAGGTGATCTTCTTCGGGCTGGGGTTCGAGACGACGACCCCCTCCACCGCCCTGTCGATCCAGCAGGCGGCGCGCGAGGGGCTGACCAATTTCTCGATCTTCTGCAACCACATCACCGTGCCGGAACCTATCAAGGCCTTGCTCGATGACCCCGACATGCTGCTCGATGGCTTCATCGGACCGGGGCATGTCTCGATGGTGATCGGCATCCACCCCTATGATTTCATTGCCGATGATTACCACAAGCCCATCGCCGTAGCGGGGTTCGAGCCAACCGATCTGTTGCAATCGGTGCTGATGGTGCTGACCCAGATCGCCGAAGGCCGGGCGGAGGTGGAAAACCAATATGCCCGCGTGGTGCCTGAACATGGCAATCCGGTCAGCCTCGCCGCGATCGCCGATGTCTACGAACGCCGCCCGAGCTTCGAATGGCGGGGCCTGGGCGAGATTGACGCCAGCGGTTTGCGCATCCGCCAGAAATACCGCGCCTTTGACGCGGAAGAGAAATTCGGCATCGGCTATGCCGCAGGCCCGCGCCATGTGCCCGAGGTCGAGGGCTGCGCCTGTGGTGCGGTGATGACCGGGCGGATCAAGCCGACCGCCTGTCCGCAATTCGGCCGCGGCTGCACGCCGGAGATGCCGCTCGGGGCGCTGATGGTCTCGTCCGAAGGGGCCTGTGCCGCCTATTGGCAATATGGCGGGGCGCGCGCGGCGGCGGAGTAACGAATTTTCTGCGAAAATTCCGAGACACGAATTTTCGGCGAAAATTCGCAACCAAAATCTTCGCAGAAGATTTGTGAGGGAAAGACATGGCACTGCGCGACACTCATGTGACATTGGCCCATGGCGGAGGCGGCAAAGCCATGCGTGACCTGATCGACGAGGTCTTCACCGCGGTCTTCCTGCCGCCGGGGTCCGAGGATCAGGCCCGCCTGACCTCCGAGGCGCTGCAGGAGCCCGGCGCGCAGCTCGCCTTCACCACCGACAGTTTCGTGGTCACGCCGGTGGAGTTCCCCGGCGGCGATATCGGCAAGATCGCGGTCTGCGGCACGGTCAATGACCTCGTGGTCGGCGGGGCGCGGCCGCTCTGGCTTTCGGCGGCCTTCATCATCGAGGAGGGCTGCGACGTGGCCCTGTTGCGCCGTATCGTCGCCTCGATGCAGGCCGAGGCTTTGCGCGCCGGGGTGCGGATCGTCACCGGGGATACCAAGGTCGTGGGCCGCGGTTCGGCCGACAGGGTCTTTGTCACCACCGCAGGCGTGGGGGTGATCCCGCCGGGGCGGCATCTGGCGGCGGACCGCATCCGGCCGGGGGATGTGGCGCTGGTCAACGGGCGGCTGGGCGATCATGGCGCGGCCATTCTGGCGGCGCGCGGCGACATGGCGCTGTCGACCGACCTTCGATCCGACTGCGCCAGCCTTGGCCACCTGATGGAGGCGGTTCTGGCCGCGGCCCCCGGCACCCGCGCCGCCCGCGATGCCACCCGGGGCGGCATCGCCTCGGCCCTGAACGAGATGGCCGAGGCCTCGGGCGTCGGCATCCTGCTGTCCGAGCCGGACCTGCCGCTGCGGACCGAGGTCAAGGGCATGTGCGAGATCCTCGGCCTTGACCCGCTCTACCTCGCCAACGAGGGCACGCTGGTGCTGTTCGTCCCGCCGGAGGAGGCCGATGCCGCCCTGGCCGCGATGCGGAGCCTGCCCGAGGGCGAGGGCGCCTGCCGGATCGGGCAGGCTTTGGCCGATCACAGGGGCCAGGTGCGGATGACCACCCTCTTCGGCGGCAGCCGGATCGTCGATATGCTGATCGGCGAGCAGTTGCCGCGGATCTGCTGACCTCATGAAAAAGGCCCCCGGGGGTACCGGGGGCCTATTGTCTCAGCCGATCTCGGCCAGCCGGTTCAGCGCGGCCTTGAGCTTGGCCGCCTCATCCTCGCGGGCCTCGAGGTTGGCCTTGGCCTCGTCCACCACCTCTTCGGGGGCAGAGGCCACGAAGGCCGGGTTGTTCAAGCGCCCCTTCAGCCCGCCGATCTCCTTGGCGAGCTTGTCCATCGTCTTTTGCAGGCGGGCCTTTTCCTCGGCAATGTCGATCAGCCCGGCCAGCGGGATGGCGAAGGCCGCCCCTTCCAGCGCCAGCGTGATCGAGCCCTTTGGCGCCGGGCCTTCCGAGAAGCCCTCGATCCGCGCCATCCGGCGGATCAGGCTTTCGTTGCGGGCCCAAGCCGCGCGGGCCTCGTCCGAGAGGGTGATCGCCACGAGGTCGATCTTCAGCCCGACCGGCACATGGACCTGCGCCCGGGCCGAGCGGACCTCGTCGATCAGGGCGGTGACGAAGGCCATCTCGCGGGCGGCTTCGTGGTTGACCAGATCGAGTCCATAGC
Source organism: Rhodobacter sp. P1_C2 (assembly GCF_056406375.1). NCBI lineage: Bacteria > Pseudomonadati > Pseudomonadota > Alphaproteobacteria > Rhodobacterales > Rhodobacter > Rhodobacter sp. P1_C2. The sequence continues at coordinate 47,743 of NZ_JBFUAG010000013.1, read as the reverse complement.
TCGGCCAGTCGGTATGAACCAGCAGCTTGGCGCGGGTGCCGGTGGTGGACCAAAGCTCTTCGGTGATGAAGGGCATGATCGGGTGCAAGAGGATCATCGACTGGTCGAGCACCCAGGCCATCACGGCGCGGGTCTCGGCCGCCTGCTCGCCATCAAACAGCGGCTTGGCAAATTCGACATACCAGTCGCAGACCTTGCCCCAGACGAATTTGTAAAGCACATCCGCCGCGGTGTCGAAACGGTAGGTGGCCAGCGCCTCGTTCACCTCGGCCAGCGCCTTGGCGGTCTCGCCGATGATCCAGAGGTTGGCGGTGGCGGTGGCCTTGGGCGGTGTCGGCTGGGTCGCATAGCCCTCCCAGACCCCGTTCATCTCGGCAAAGCGGCAGGCGTTCCACAGCTTGGTGCCGAAGTTGCGGTAGCCGGCGATGCGCTGGGTGTCCATCTTCAGCGTGCCACCGAGGCTCGCCATCGCCGCATTGGCAAAGCGCAGGGCATCGGCGCCGAATTCGTCGATGATCTCCAAGGGGTCGATGACGTTGCCCAGGGACTTGGACATCTTCTTGCCCTTGGCATCGCGGACGAGGCCATGCAGGTAGACCGTGTGGAACGGCACCTGATCCACCACGGCCAGCTGCATCATCATCATCCGGGCGACCCAGAAGAAGATGATATCGGCCCCGGTGATCAGGGTGGAGGTCGGGAAATACTTCTGCAGTTCCGGCGTCTGTTCCGGCCAGCCCAGCGTCCCGATCGGCCAGAGGCCGGAGGAGAACCAGGTGTCGAGGACGTCATCATCTCTTGAAATTATAGCCGTTTTCTTGCCCGTATTCGAATCCCGGTGGAGCCCAATTTTCACTTCATCGTCGTAGTTCTTAACGATAACTTCATCGACCAAATCTCCATAATATTCTTTCGCCATCGCAAGTGCGTCTTCTTCAGTTGCAGCGCAGAATTCATGGACCTTGTAGTTCGGTTGCCCTTCCTTGAAGAAATCCGATATTTCCTCAGGTCTGGGGTAACCATACCACACCGGGATCTGGTGGCCCCACCACAGCTGGCGCGAGATGCACCAGGGTTCGATATTCTCCAGCCAGTGGAAATAGGTCCGCTCGCCCGATTGCGGCATGATCACGGTGTCGCCGTTGCGGACGGCATCCAGCGCCGGGCCGACGATCTTGGCGGTGTCGACAAACCACTGGTCGGTCAGCATCGGCTCGATCACCACCTTGGAGCGGTCGCCGAAGGGCTGCATGATCGGCTTGTTGTCGACCACAGGCTCCAGCGTCAGGTGTTCCGAGCCGGTTTCTTCGTCGTAGGATTTCACCAGCACGGTCACGGCCAGACCCGCCGCGTTGATATCGGCAACCACGAGTTTCCTCGCCTCGAACCGGTCGAGGCCGCGGTATTTCTCGGGCACGAGGTTCAGGCTGTCGACCTCGATCTCATTGGTGGGCGAGCCGGCGGCGATCTCGCGGGCGCGTTCGACGGCCTCGGCATAGGGGGCGCCGTCCGACCGCATCGCGCCGCGGGTGTCCATCAGGCGGTACATCGGCAGATTGGCGCGCTTGGCCACCTGATAGTCGTTGAAATCATGCGCGCCGGTGATCTTCACCGCACCCGAGCCGAAGTTCGGGTCGGGGTATTCGTCCACGATGATCGGGATCTGGCGGTCACACAGCGGCAGTTGCACCATCTTGCCGACGATCGGCGCATAGCGTGCGTCCGAAGGGTGGACGGCCACGGCACCATCGCCCAGCATCGTCTCGGGCCGCGTGGTGGCGATGGAGATATAGTTGCGCTTCTCCCGCAGGGTCACATTACCCTCGGCGTCTTTCTCGACATATTCATAGGTCTCGCCGCCCGCGAGGATGTATTTGAAGTGCCACATATGGCCCTTCACCTCGATATTCTCGACCTCGAGGTCCGAGATGGCGGTTTCGAAATGGGGGTCCCAGTTGACCAGGCGCTTGCCGCGGTAGATCAGGCCCTTGCTGTACATGTCCACGAAGACCTTGATCACGGCATCGTGGAAATTGCCCTCCGCATCCTTGCCCGGGGCGCCGGGGGCGCCCGACATGGTGAAAGCCTCGCGGTCCCAGTCGCAGGAGGCGCCGAGGCGCTTGAGCTGGTTGATGATCGTGCCGCCGGATTTCTCCTTCCACTCCCAGACCTTGGCGAGGAAAGCCTCGCGCCCCATCTCGCGCCGCGTGGCGTTGGTCTTGTCCTTGGCCAGTTCGCGTTCGACCACCATTTGCGTCGCGATCCCGGCATGGTCGGTGCCGACCTGCCAAAGCGTGTCGTGCCCCTGCATCCGGTGCCAGCGGATCAGGATGTCCTGCAGGGTGTTGTTGAAGGCATGCCCCATGTGGAGCGAACCCGTCACGTTCGGCGGCGGGATCATGATGGAGAAGGCTTCCGGCGCAGAACCATCCGCCTTGGGCTTGGCATTGGCCCCGGCGCGACCGACCTTGCGGTCGATCCACAGCTGCGAAATCCGGGCCTCGGCCTCTGCGGCGTTGAAGGTCTTTTCCATCGGCATGCTCTAGCCCTCGTATTGTTCCGCGGCGTGTGTATCCTGTGGGGCGGGCGAGGAAAAGCGGTTTGCGGTCGGGAAAATGGATCGAGCGGTGCGCAAATCGGTTTGGCAGGTGTTCACAAGGCAAGGCGGGGTTGTCGCCGGTTTCCTGTGCGCAAGCGCCGTGATTGCCGGTCTCGGGGCGGGCGCTTGGGCATGGCAGGCGCATCGGATCGACACGCGCTGGACCCCGACGACCGGCGTTCTTCTGCGCAAGGATGCAGTCTCTGGCACGGGGCCGGGCGGAGAGGTCTATCGGCTGACCTATCGGCTGACCGCGCCCGAGGACGAAGGCTTCATCTCGACGTTGGAGGTGTACCGCGCCGCCTTTGATGCGGCCCATGTCGGGGACGCGGTCCCCCTGCGGGTCGCCCCGGGCGCGCACGGGAAGGCGGTGGAGGACAGCCGCGCCACCTGGGCGTTGGTCCCGGACTTCCTGTTCGAGGCTGGCATACTTGCCCTGTTCGGCACCGCGCTCGGCATCCGGGCGCTGCGCATCGCGCGCCGGATGGCCTCGCTGCGCGACACGGGCGAAAGGCGCAGCGCCAGGGTCACCGCCGTGGAACGTGTCTGTTGGCTCCGCCGTTCCTCCAATTGGCGCATGACCTGGCAGGATGAGGCGGGTCAGTCCGGCCGGACAAAGCTTGACGGGCAGGACTGGTGGCGAGGTCCGGGCCCGGGTTTTCCGCCGGTTGGCGCCACGATCACCATCTACGCCGACCCCACCGGCAGGCTGCCGGCGGTCTGGGAGGGCGATTGCGGGGCGCGGTGAGGGGAATTTGACGACCGGGGCCGCAATCCTCTACCAGTCTGAGGCAACATGATGGGAAGGGGCGCGCCAATTGGCATGGGGTGGCGGCAGTTACGTCCGGTGGAGCGACCCATTTCGGGCGCTGGGGAACGGCGTATGGTCCGCCGTGGTGGTTTTCTTCCTGGCTTTGCCTGTGCTGGTGCAGAACCTGCCCCAACTTGCCGCCGATTGGCAGGTGTTCCGCGACGAGGTTCTTGTGGAGGCAAAGGTCGAACGGGTCTGGCAAAGGCCGGCGCACCAGCCTTGCGTCGATGCCTGTACGGTCTATGGGGTCGATTACAGTTTCAGCGCGGGTCAGACCTTCCGGAACGCGGCGACGGTGGAGCCAAAGCTCTGGGCGACGCTGAAGCCGGGACGTGCCTTGGACATCTGGTACAGGCGGGACAACCCGGAGCAGCAGGAACTTCAGCACAGCCCGCAATTCTGGGGCACCCTTGCGGCGGTCGCCGTAAGCCTTGTCGTTTGTCTCTTCGGGGCCTTGGGACTGGTGCTGGGGATGATCGGGTTCGGCCGCGCCATCGTCCTGCGCGAAACCGGGACGCGCCGGACGGCGCAGATCACCCAACTGAAGAGCATGGGCAGGACAGGCTGGTTTGCCCTCTGGACGGATGAAACGGGCCAGACGGGGTACCTTTACCGGGGCCGGCGCCGGAACCTTCCGCCCCTCGGGGCCACGATCACCATCTACGCGGACCCCACGGGCAGGTGGCGCTCGGTCTGGGAGGGGAATTGCGGGGCGCGGTGAGGGGATGGGCAGGGCGCGCAGGCTCGGCTAGGTTCGGCTGGCGGTTTGGGACCGGGAGGGGCGAATGGCATATCCTCGACGCGGGGTGGCGGGTCTGGTGCTGACACGGGCGGGCTGGCTTTTCGGGCTTGCAGCGCTGGTCGGCCTGGTGCTGGCGATCCCGGCGGTCAGGAACCTGCAGGAGGGCTGGGCGCTTGCGATGCGGGGGGTGGAGGTCAAGGGCCAGGTCCGCGACATGCAGATCACCACGCGCTCTTGCGGCAAGAACCAGATGGACACCTGCACCGATTACAACCTCGCCTTCGACTTCGAGGCTTCGGGGGTGATGACCCATGGCACGGCCAAGGTCGGGCAAAGCACCTACAACGGCCTCACGCTGATGGCGCCGATCAGGGTGCGCTATCTGCCCGACGACCCCGCCCTGACCGAGGTGGAGGAGGGCACGACCCTTGTCAGTGGCGTGGCGCTGGTGGCTCTGGTCCTGGCCTTTCTCGGCCTCGGCCTTTGGGGGCTGCTCTCGCGCCTGCGAAACGCGCGGCGGATGATCTGGCTGCGCGACGAGGGCGGGATGCAGCGGGCGCGGGTGCTGGCGCAGATCGACACCAAGACCCGGATCAACGGGGTGGCGATGTGGCGGATCACCTGGGCCGATGCTTCGGGCGTGGCAAGCCGGAGCCGGCTGACGAGGCTTGCCGACCTGCCGGAGGTCGGGGCAGAGATCACCATCTACACCGATCCCGCAGGCCGCCTCCCCTCGGTCTGGGAGGGCGATTGCGGCACGCGGTGAGGGGATGGACAGGCCCGGCCCGGTTGGGCGCAGGCAGATGGCGCGGGAGAGGGGCATGGGTTATCCGCAACGCGGGGTGTTGAGCCTGGTTTTGATGCCCGAGGGGTGGATCTTCGCCCTGGTGACGCTGATCGGTCTGGCTGTGGCGATCCCGGCGGCCATAAGGCTGCAGGAGGGTTGGGCGCTGTCCATGCGCGGGGTAACGGTGACCGGATGGGTCCGTGACAAGCAGATCACCGAGCGATCCGGATCCAAGTTCCACCCGGGCAGGCGTGCCGATTACCACCTGACCTTCGACTTTCCCGTGGCGGGGGGGATGGCGCAGGGCCAGGCCCTTGTCGCCTCGGGCACCTACCGCGGCCTCGCGCTGAACGGCCCGGTCCGGGTGCGCTATCTGCCTGCCGACCCGGCCGTGAACGAGGTGGAGGAAGGCAGGATCCTGTCCGATGGCATTGGCCTTGGCCTGGTCGCGCTGGTGTGCTTCGGCCCTGGAACCTGGTGGCTGCGCCGCAGGCTGAGGCTGGCGCGGCAGAGCCTGCGGCTGCGCGCGGAGGGCATGGCGCAGCAGGTCAAGGTCATGACAAAAGCGACGACCGGCAGCAAGATCGGTTCCGTCCTGATGTGGCGGATCAGCTGGGCCGATGCCTCAGGCCTGACCAGCCGAAGCTGGCTGGCCAAGGAGGCGGATCTGCCGGAGGTGGGCACGCCGATCACCATCTACGCCGATCCCGCGGGCCGCATCCCCTCGGTCTGGGAGGGGGATTGCGGCACGCGGGTGCCGTCAGGCAGCTAGCTTCGGGCGGCCAGCTTCAGGCGGGGCCGACCAGGGCGAAGGCGGCGCCCTCGGGGTCGGCGATCTGCAGGGTGAAGACCCCGCCCGGCACCGGGTCGGGGCCGCGCAGGACCGAGCCTCCGGCGAAGGTCACGCTCTTGGCGGCGGCAGTGATCGAGGGGACGCCGAAATAGGGCCGCCAGAAGGCGCCGGGGCTGGCGGGGGCGAAGGTGCCGCCGATGTCCTGGCCGGCCCTTGCGATCAGGTGATAGGTCATGCCCGGCCCCATCGCCATGCTGCGCGGCACGGTCCAGCCGAAGAGCGCCATGTAGAACTCCAGCGCCGCCTCGGGGTCGGGGGTCACCAGATCCTGCCAATGGCCGTGGCCGGGGCGGCTTTGGTCGAAGGCCGAGCCTTGGGCGCCGGGCGGGGGCTGCAGGATGTTGAAGGCGGCGCCCTGCGGGTCGCGCAACGCGGCAAAGCGGCCGGCGCCGGGGATCTCGGTCGCGGCCATGCAGACCTCGGCGCCAAGCGCCTCGGCGCGGGCGAGGGTGGCGTCGCAATCCTCGACCGCGAGATAGAGCGACCAGCCCTCGGTCTGACCGGGGCGCGCCTGCATCATCCCCGCCACGCCATCGCCCTGCAGGCTGGCAATCCGGTAGGGCATGCCCGGCGCCCCGGCTTCGGCCCAGGACCAGCCCAGAAGGCTGGCATAGAAGGCTTCGACCGACGCGGGCCGCGGGCTTGCCAATTCGTACCAGCAGGGAGATCCGTGAAATCCGCTCATCTCATCCTCCGTGAAGAACATGCGCTTGCAAGGCAGGGCTGCACCTGGGCCGCAGTCTACACGGCTCTGGCCGATTTGTGAGCCGTCACCCGCGCCTGCGGCTGTTTCACGCCACCCTCACGCGGCCCCTCATGCGGCCCGGTCGATCCGGGTCGAGAGGTGGATCAGGCTTTCGGAGGATTTCACCCCGGTCATCGCCCCGATCTGGTCCAGCACCCCGTCCAGCACCGCGGTATTGGGGGCCGCGACCTGCAACAGAAGGTCGAAGCGGCCCGAGGTGGTGAAGACGCGCTCCACCTCGGGAATGGCCTTCAGCCGCGACAGGATGGCGGCCTGGCCGCGCGGCTCGATCGAGAGGAGAACCGAGGCGCGCAAGCGCCCCTGGCGGGCCTCTTCGCCCAGCTTCAGGGTGTAGCCGGCGATGATGCCGCCGGTCTCCAGCCGCTCCAGCCGGGCCTGGATCGTCGACCTTGCGACCTTCAATCGGCGGGCCAAAGTCGCCACTGACATCCGCGCATCGGCGCTGAGCAGGGCTATGATGCTTCTATCGAGCTCGTCCATGCAGTTTGACTTCCTTTATCGTCATTATGCCGACCATTTCGTACATTTATATAGTTTTGTTCGGTGAAGTTGTCACCCATATGCAGCATCCTCAGTTGCAGGAAAAGGGCGGCTCATACGCACCTGGCCTGGTTGGAAAAACCGCGCTGGTGCCAAGGCCGTCTGTCCATTTTTATGGCAACGGGGAGGGACTAGCATCTTGTTGGCAGAAAGGATCACGCCGATGGGACTGTCCAAAACGATCTGGACCAATCCGACCGAATTCCTCCGCAATCAACAGCCGGAGAACCCGGTGCTGTTTTTTGCGCCCCAGGTCGTGCAGGCGACTGCGCGTCGTTTTATTGATGGTTTTCCGGGTCTTGTGACCTATGCCGTCAAGTCCAACCCTTCGGAAGAAGTGGTGGAGAACCTGATGGCGGCGGGCGTCAAGGGCTTTGACTGCGCCTCGCCCTTCGAGATCGACCTGATCCGCCGTCTGGATCCGGATGCCGCGATCCATTACCACAACCCGGTCCGTTCGCGTGCCGAGATCGCGCATGCCGTCTCGCGTCATGTGACCTCCTGGTCGGTGGACAGCCGCTCCGAACTCGCCAAGCTGGTCGAGATGGTGCCGGCGGCCGGATGCGAGATTTCGGTGCGCTTCAAGCTGCCGGTCTCGGGCGCGGCCTATAACTTCGGCGCGAAATTCGGTGCGACGGCCGAACTGGCCGCCGAGCTGCTGAAGGTCGTGGCCGATTCGGGCTTCATCCCCTCGATCACCTTCCACCCGGGCACGCAATGCACCGATCCGGAGGCCTGGGCCTCCTATATCCGCGAAGCGGCGGTGATCGCGCAGAAGGCCGGCGTGAAGATCGCCCGCCTGAACGTCGGCGGCGGCTTCCCGAACAACCGGGCCGAGGGCATGAAGGTCGATCTGGAAGCGATCTTCACCACGATCGACCGGGTCGCGACCGAGGCTTTCGGCGCGGATCGCCCGGCGCTGGTCTGCGAGCCGGGCCGTGGCCTGTGCGGCGATGCCTATGCCGTCGCCGCCTGCGTCAAGGCCGTGCGCGATGACACCCATGTCTTTTTGAACGACGGCATTTACGGTTCGATGTTCGAATTCAGCCAGATCGGCATCATCAACCGCATCGACGTCTTGGACCGCAACGGCCACCGCCGGATGGGCGACACCGAAGGCCGCGTCGTCTTTGGCCCGACCTGCGATTCGGTCGACCGTCTGCCGGGCGAAGTGCCGATGGCGGCCGACATCGCGGAAGGCGATTATGTCGTCATCCAGGGCATGGGCGCCTATTCGACCGTGACCAACAGCCGCTTCAACGGCTTTGGCGAGCTGGCCCTGGTGACGGTTCTGTCGCTGAAGCTCTAAGCAGGCCAAAAGGCTGCGCAATCTTATGTGACCCTTAACCCCCCGGCTGGACAATCCCGGCCGGGGGGTTAACTTTTGTCCGGAAGTTCATCCCCGCCGCATCCGGCGCCCTGCGGCGCCCCGAGCCTTGCGAAGGAGTTGTCGGCTGACCCTGTTCTCCCGTCTGCGCCAGTGGTGGCGGGGTCGCCCGGTGGCGGCCACGGAAACCGCGCCAGCGCCTCTGCCGGGGCGGCAGCGCGGTCAGGTCGATCATGTGATCCTGCTGGATGGCACCTTCTCCAGCCTCGATCAGGGCCATGAAACCAACATCGGGCTAATCTTCAAACTGCTGTCGGAACAGGGCCCGCGGGCGCATCTGCGGCTTTATTACGAACCCGGCTCGCAATGGGAGGGGTGGCGGCATGGCTGGGACATCATCCAGGGCAAGGGGCTCGACAGCCAGATCATCCGCGCTTACGGCTGGCTCGCCAGCCAGTACCGGCCCGGCGACCGGATCTTCCTGTTCGGCTATTCGCGCGGTGCCTATGCGGTGCGTTCGCTGGCCGGGATGATCGACCGGGTCGGCCTGCTGCGGCAGGAGGAGGCGACCGAGCGTGCCGTGGCCCTGACCTTCCGCCATTACCGCGCCAACCCGGATTCGGGCGTCGCCCATGCCTTTGCCAAGGCCTATTGCCTGTCCGAAGCCCCGATCGAGATGATCGGCGTCTTCGACACGGTCAAGTCGATGGGCCTGCATTTCCCCTTCATCTGGAAGCTTTTCAACGACAAATACGCCTTCCACAACCACACGCTTGGCCGTTCGATCCGGCACGGCTTTCAGGCCCTGGCCCTGAACGAGACGCGGCATGCCTTCGCACCCGTCTTGTGGGAAAGCCCGCCCAACTGGTCCGGCAATGTCGAGCAGATGTGGTTTCGCGGCGCGCATGGCGATGTAGGCGGCCAGATCGGCGGCTATGAACCGGCGCGGCTTTTGTCGAACATCCCCCTGACCTGGATGCTGGAACGGGCCGAGACGGTGGGTCTGGCCCTGCCGCTGGACTGGCGCTCGCGTTTTCCCGGCGATGTGAATGCGCCGATGGTCGGCACCTGGCGGTCCTGGGGCAAATATTTCCTGCGCCGCCACCGCCGCAGGGTCGGGCAGGACGGGTCCGAACAGTTGCACCCCTCGCTCGCCTCGGTCAGCCGGCAGGGGTTTTTCCGCTGATCGTGCTCCGCCCGCGGAAAAAGCATGTCCGCGCCGGGAATCTTTGCTAGCAGGGGGCGAAAGCTGCTGCCGAAAGGACCTTCCGATGCGCAACCTGACCGTCGCCGCCACCCAGTTCGCCTGCACCTGGGATCTGCCCGCCAACCTCGATGCCGCCGAGGCGCTGGTCCGGCAGGCCGCAGGGCAGGGCGCCGGGCTGGTCCTGATCCAGGAGCTTTTCGCAGCGCCCTATTTCTGCATCGAGGAGAGGCCGGAATATTTCGCCCTCGCCAAGCCCTTCGCCGGCAACCCGCTGATCGCCCGCTTTGCCGATCTCGCCCGCGAATTGGGCGTGGTGCTGCCCTGCCCCTATTTCGAACGGGCCGGTCAGGCCTTCTTCAACTCTTGCGCGATGATCGATGCCGATGGCCAGATCCTCGGCAATTACCGCAAGACCCATATTCCGCAGGGCCCGGGCTATGAGGAGAAGTTCTACTTCTCTCCCGGCGACACCGGCTACCGCGTCTGGGAGACGGCGGTGGGCACGGTGGGCCTTGCGATCTGCTGGGACCAGTGGTTCCCCGAATGCGCCCGTTCCATGGCCCTGATGGGGGCGGAGATCCTGCTTTACCCGACCGCGATCGGCTCCGAGCCGCCGAACCCGACCTATGACAGCCAGCCGCATTGGGAGGCCTGCATGCGCGGCCATGCCGGGGCCAATATCATGCCGGTGGTCGCCTCGAACCGGATCGGGCAAGAAGTGGCGCCGGGCGGGCGCGACCTGACCTTCTATGGCTCGAGCTTCATTTCCGATCACGCGGGCCAATTGGTGGCCAAGGCCAGCCGCGACCGGAGCGAAGTGATCACGGCAGAGTTCGATCTGGACATGATCGCCGATCTGCGCGCCAGCTGGGGTCTGTTCCGTGACCGCCGGCCGCAGACCTATGGCGCCTTGGCCACGCTGGACGGCGCCACAAACCCGGTGCGCTGAGGGGCAGGCCTGCCGCCCCTTCGACCGCCCCTTCAGTCGCCCGTGACGCCGCGCTTGGCGAGGGCGGCCTCGATCTGGGTGCGCACCTTCTGGATCGTGGGCCCGTTCGGGCGCATCTCTTGTGCCACCTTGATCAGGCGCAGCGCCGAATCCGGCGAATGTTTCATCAGGCTGCTTGCCGCCATCCGAAGATCATCCACCGCCAGCGGCGTCGAGGCGCCGTGCAGCGCGCCAAGCGCCCGGATCACCGTGCGCAGCGCCAGCGCGGTTTCCTCCGGCGTCAGCTCCTCCGACCCGGCCTCGGGGTAATCGTCGAAATCATCGGGGAAGAGATCCGCGAATTCGGTGATGCCCAGACGCTGGTTCAGCCGCCGGTTGCCGATGCGGTAAGGCGCAAGGAAGGCCTCCGCCGCCGCGGCCGAGGGCAGCATCCGCTCGGCACTGGCCGGCAGGGCCTGCAGAAGGGCAGCGGTCACCTTGTCATTGCCAAGCGCCTCGTTGGCGATATGGCCGACCTTGGTCATCACCCGCCCGAGCGAGACATTGACATCGGCCACCCGCACCAGCCCGCTGTCATCGACCCCCATCAGGGCCAGCAGATCCGAAACGATGTCGCCACCCTTCAGAAGCTTGCGGTCGAAGACCCGCACGGTCAGGTTCTCGGTCCCGAAGGCCTTTTCCCACATCGCGATGCGGCGGTCATAGTCGAGGTAAAGCCAGTGCTCCGGCGCAGGTTCGGGCAAGGCGCCAAGCCCGTGTCCCCAAAGCGCAATCTCGGGCCGCCGGTTGGGCTTGGCGCCCTCCTGATGATGCGAGATCGCATGGCGGTCCTGGCGGCGCAGATAGACGATGATCCGCACTTCCTTGAACAGCGGCAAAAGGATCGCGGCCAGCTCGTCGATCGACTCCTGTTCGAAGAAGAACGAGAAATTCTCCGACGAGGCGAAGACATGATCCGCGCCGCTCTGGGTCAGCGCCCGGGCCAGCGCCTCGCCGTCATGGACCTTGAAGCCCGCCGGCAGGATCGCCTTTGGCTCGCGGTAGGCGAGGAACTGGTGCATGTTCGGCAGGTTGGGGCCGCGGGCATAGCCCAGTCCCCGCTGTAAAAACAACGCCTGGTTGTGTTGGAATGTAGCCTGAACAGTCGTGGTGCCGGTCTTGTGCGACCCGATATGCAGGGTAAGTCGGCTCATCGGCGGGGACGCAAGGGGGGGCTGGGATTATGGCGCAAATCAGGCTCTTTGATTCAAGGAATGGCCGGATCATAACGCTGACCCGGCCACCACCGCAATCTTCAATCTGTCAGGCGACCGCTCAGCGCTTGGACGCTTCGACGTAATCGCGCTTTTCCGGCCCGATATACAGCTGGCGCGGACGGCCGATCTTGCCGTTCTCGGCGATCATCTCTTTCCACTGGCTGATCCAGCCCACGGTGCGGGAAATCGCGAAGATCGGGGTGAACATCGACACCGGGAAGCCCATCGCATCAAGGATGATGCCCGAATAGAAATCGACGTTCGGGTAAAGCTTCTTGGAGATGAAGTAATCGTCCGAGAGGGCGATCCGCTCCAGCTCCTTGGCGACCTGCAGGGTCGGGTTGTTGTGGATGCCGAGCAGTTCCAGCACCTCGTCGGCCGATTCCTTCATCACCGTCGCGCGCGGGTCGAAGTTCTTGTAAACGCGGTGGCCGAAGCCCATCAGCTTGACGCCCGAGGACTTGTCCTTGAACTTCTTGATGAATTCCGGAATCCGGTCCACGGTGCCGATCTCGCGCAGCTGTTCCAGCGCCGCCTGGTTGGCGCCGCCATGCGCCGGGCCCCAGAGGCAGGCGATGCCGGCCGCGATACAGGCGAAGGGGTTGGCGCCCGAGGAGCCGGCAAGCCGGACGGTCGAGGTCGAGGCGTTCTGCTCGTGGTCGGCATGCAGCATCATGATCCGGTCCATGGCTTTTTCCAGGATCGGGTTGACGTGATATTCCTCGGCCGGAACCGAGAAGCACATGTTCAGGAAGTTGCCGGCATAGGAGAGCGAGTTCTTCGGGTAAACGAAGGGCTGGCCGACCGAGTATTTATAGGCCATGGCGGCGATCGTCGGCAGCTTGGCGATCATCCGGATCGAGGCGACCTCGCGCTGCCACGGGTCGGTGATGTCGAGGCTGTCATGGTAGAAGGCGCTCATCGCACCGACCACGCCGACCATGGTGGCCATCGGGTGAGCGTCGCGGCGGAAGCCACGGAAGAAGTTGTGCATCTGTTCATGCACCATCGTGTGACGGGTCACACGGCCCTTGAAGTCTTCCAGCTGCGAGGGGGTCGGCAGTTCACCGTACAGCAGAAGATAGCAGACCTCGAGATGCGAGCTCTGGTCGGCCAGCTGCTCGATCGGGTAGCCGCGGTAGAGAAGCTCGCCCTTGTCGCCGTCGATATAGGTGATCGTGCTCTTGCACGACGCGGTCGAGGTGAAGCCGGGGTCAAAGGTAAAGACGTCCGCCTCGTCGTAAAGCTTGCGGATGTCCAGCACGTCCGGCCCCAGAACGGGCGACATGATGGGAAGGTCGTAGGACTGGCCGTTCAGGCTCAGCTTGGCGGATTTATCAGGCGCACTCATCTCACGTCCCCCGTTGGGAGCCCCGGCCCGTGGCAGCGGACGGGGGCGGATTCGTCCTTGAACGGATGCGCCTTTGCGCATCCAAGGCCAAAGAGGCGTCAGCCAACCGCCTCATTCAACCGCGCAATCGTCTCGTCGCGCCCGATGACCAACATCATGTCATAGACGCTCGGCGTCGCCGTCCGACCGGCAAGCGCTGCCCGCAAAGGTGAGGCCAGCTTGCCGAATCCGATCCCGGCTTCTTGTGCCGCAGCGGTGAGGATATGCTCGAGTTCCGCTTTTTCCCAGTTACTATTTTGCAGCTGCAGCGTCAACTTCTTTAGTATACCACGGGATACCGTATCAAGGAAACCGGCCGCGGCGGCATCGGGCACCACGGGGCGCGACAGCAGGGCAAACTCTGCCTTATCAAGCAGTTCCGGGAAGGTCTTCGCGCGGTCCTTCAGGCAGTACATCCCCTTCAGCATCAGGTCATGCTGCTGCGGCGTCAGGGCGGGCTTGCCCGCGACCGCGAGATAAGCCTCAATTTCGCGCAGCAGTGCAGCATCCTCGGCACGGGCGATGTGCTGGCCGCAGATATGCTCCAGCTTCTTGAAATCCAGACGCGCCGGGGCGCGGCCGATGCCTTCGAGGGTGAACATCTGCATGGCTTCCTGGCTGGTGAAGATCTCCACATCGCCATGCGCCCAGCCGAGGCGGGTAAGGTAATTGCGCATGCCGGCGGCGGGGTAGCCCATCGCCTGGTATTCCTCGACCCCCAGCGCGCCGTGGCGTTTGGACAGCTTCTTGCCATCCGGCCCGTGGATCAGCGGGATATGCGCCCAGACCGGCACCTGCCAGTCCATCGCGTGATAGACCATGGTCTGGCGCGCCGCATTGGCCAGGTGATCGTCGCCGCGGATGACATGGGTCACCCCCATGTCATGGTCATCGACCACCACCGCCAGCATATAGGTCGGCACCCCGTCCGAGCGCAGGACGATCATGTCGTCGAGCTGGTCGTTGCGGAAGGTGACGCGGCCCTGGACCTTGTCGTCGATCACCGTCTCGCCGGTGCGCGGGGCGCGCATCCTTACGACGTAAGGCAGATCGGGATAAGTCGCAGGATCGGCGTCGCGCCAGGGGCTGAGGAAGATCGGATAGCGCCCGGCGGCCTCTTCGGCGGCGCGGAAGGCCTCGATTTCCTCCTTGGTGGAAAAGCACTTGTAGGCCGTGCCGCGCGCCAGCATCTGATGCGCCACCTCGGCATGGCGGTCCTTGCGTTCGAACTGGCTGACCACCTCGCCATCCCAGTCCAGACCCAGCCAGGTCAGCCCGCGCAGGATCGCCTCAGTCGCCGCCGGGGTGGAGCGTTCGCGGTCGGTGTCCTCGATCCGAAGGAGGAACTTGCCGCCATGGCCGCGGGCGAAAAGCCAGTTGAACAGCGCCGTGCGACCGCCGCCGATGTGCAGGTAGCCGGTGGGCGAGGGGGCAAAGCGGGTGACGATCTGGGCCACGGCAGGGGACTCCGACTTGGGGCGTTAACTTTTTGGAAACCTTGCTGAGCCTAGGCTGGGCAGAGGCCGGGCATGGGCTGGGCGAAGGCTCGTGGCAGCTTTAGGCAAATGCGGAGGGCAAGACAAGGTGGCGAGGCGGATCGCTTCGGCTGTGATGGCGGGCCTGCGGGGCCTGTCGGATTCGCCTGTCGACCGGTTTCTCTTCGTTCCGGTGTTCCTGGCGCTGGGGATCGGCCTCTGGTTCGGCCTGCGTTGGGAGCCGGGTGCGCTCTTCTATGCCGGGGTTGCGGGCGGGGTTCTGGCGCTGATGGCGCTGGCCCGCTTTGGGCCTTGGCTCGCGCGGCCCTTCCTGATCGCGCTGGCCTCGATGGGGATCGGCGCGCTGGCCTGCGGCCTGCGGGTCTGGCTGGTGGCGGCGCCGATGCTGGAAGTGCCCTATTACGGGCCGGTGCAGGGCCGGATCATCGACATCGACCGCTCGCAATCGGATGCGATCAGGCTGACGCTGGATCAGGTGGTGCTAACAGGCGTGGCGCCAGTGGCAACGCCGGTCACGGTGCGCATCTCGCTCCACGGGCCGCCGCCGCTGCGCCGCTACGAGCCCGGCACGACCGTCCAGATGACGGCCCGTCTGGCGGCACCCGAAGCCGCCTCGGAGCCGGGGGGCTTCGATTTCCGCCGCATGGCCTGGTTCCAGCAATTGGGCGCGGTCGGCTATACCGCCAATCCGGTGGTGACCTGGCAGCCGGCGGGGCCCTGGGATGCCGCGGTCAACCGGCTGCGCAACCGGTTGTCGGCCGGGATCATGGCGGCGGTGCCGGGCGATGCCGGGGCCTTTGCTTCGGGCGCGCTGACCGGCGACCGGTCCGAGATTTCGGCCGCGGTGGTGAGCGATCTGCGCATCTCCTCGCTGGCGCATCTGCTGGCGATTTCGGGGATGAACATGGCCTTCCTGACCGGCTTCGTCTTTGCGCTGGTCCGTTATGGGCTGGCGCTGGTGCCGCCCTGGTGCCTGCGGGTCAATGCCAAGAAGGTGGCGGCGGTCCTGGCTTTCGGCGTGGCGCTGTTCTACCTCGTGCTGTCCGGGGCCAATGTGGCGACGACGCGGGCGTTCCTCATGGTCTCGATCATGCTTGGCGCGGTGCTCTGCGACCGGCGGGCGCTGACCCTGCGCGCGGTTGCGCTGGCAGCGGTGATCCTGCTGGTTTACGCGCCGGAGAACCTGATGTCGCCGGGGTTCCAGCTGTCCTTTGCCGCCACGATCGGGCTGATCGCGGGCTTTGGCCCGGCCGAGCGTTGGCTAATCGGCAAGGGACTGCCGCGCTGGCTTTTGCCGGTGGCGATGCTGGTGGTGACCTCGCTGTTGGCGGGTCTGGCCACGGCGCCCTATTCGGCCGCGACCTTCAACCGGCTGACGGCTTACGGCTTGATCGCCAACCTGCTGACCGTGCCGGTGATGAGCCTGCTGATGGGGGCGGGTGCCGTGGCCGCCCTGGCCGCGCCCCTCGGCCTCGCCTGGCTGCCGCTGCAGGTGATGGGCTGGTCGGCGGAGTGGATCCTCTTCATCGCGCATTGGATTTCCGGTCTGAACGGCGCGATCACGCCGGTGCCGCAGCCGGGGCCCTGGGTCGTGCCCTTGATCACCCTGGGCGCGCTTTGGGCGCTGATCTGGCAGGGCAGGGCGCGGCTGGCCGGGCTGGCGCCGGTGGCGCTTGGCTTTGCGCTTTGGGCGGCGGGAGAGCGGCCCGCCCTGCTGATCTCCTCCGACGGGGTGCTGGCGGGGGTGATGGGGGCGGAGGGGCGCGCCCTGTCGGCGCCGCGCGGCGCGGGCTTTGCCGCCGAGGCCTGGCTGGCCGATGATGGCGATTTGGCCGATGCCAACGCCGCCGCCCTGCGCCCGGGTTTCGAGGGCGAGAAGTCAGCGCGCCGCTTTGCGCTTGGCGGGCTGCGCGGCGTGGTGCTGTCGGGCAAGGCTGCGGCAGAGGCGGTGGCTGCGGCATGTACCGGTGCCGATCTGGTCGTGCTGCCGGCGCGTCTGGGTCCGGCGGGGGCGCATCCGCCCGGCTGCACGGTGATCGACGCCAGTGTTCTGGCGCGCAGCGGGGCGCTTGCGGGGCGGCTTTCGGCTGGCGATCTTGTGCTGACCCCGGTCAAGGACCGGGTCAGGGCTTGGACCGGCGGGGCGGAGGTGATCCGCCCGCTGATCCTGCATCCCAACCCGGCGCGGCTGGCGCAGGGCGGCTAGGCTCAGTAGCTGCGGATCAGGCCGACGAGCTTGCCCTGCACCTTGACCAGATGGTCGGGGAAGACGCGGGTCTCATAGGCCGGGTTGGCGGCCTCGAGCGCGATCATCGCGCCGCGGCGGCGGAAGCGCTTCAGCGTCGCCTCGGCATCCTCGACCAGGGCCACGACGATATCGCCGTTCTCGGCATCCTGCTGTTCGCGGATGATGACGATGTCGCCGTCGTTGATCCCGGCCTCGATCATCGAGTCGCCCCGGACCTCCAGCGCGTAATGCGCGCCGCGCCCGGACATCAGCGCATTGGGCACGGTCACATGATGGCTGACATGGGCGATGGCCTCGATCGGCACACCGGCGGCGATGCGGCCCATCATCGGGATTTCCAAAGCGTCGCCGGCCACATCCGGCGCGATGTCGAGCGCCGCGGCCGGGCGCGGCGGCGGCGCCGGCGGTTTGGAGCCTTGCACGACGCGCGGGGTGAAGCCGGCCTTCTCCATCGCCTCGGGCAGTTTGACGATTTCGAGGGCGCGCGCACGGTGGGCGAGGCGGCGGATGAAGCCACGCTCTTCCAGCGCGGTGATCAGGCGGTGGATGCCGGATTTCGACTTCAGATCCAGCGCATCCTTCATCTCGTCGAAGGAGGGCGGCACCCCGTCGCTTTCGACGCGGATGCGGATGAAATCCAGAAGTTCCAGTTGCTTGCGTGTCAGCATTGCCGTGACCCTACCCTTGCCCGATGGCGGAATGGCATGCCATTCCCCCGCTTCATTCGGCTTGGGCCTGCCCGCCGGCACGTCCAAGTGTTAATTGAATGTTCTGCCCGTGTTCCCGGTTTGTGTCAAGCATTTTAGCCATTTACAACGGCAGGTAGAGCGCCGTGCTGCCTTTTTGCCGCGCCACATCGCCGAGAGGTCGGATCAGCAGGGCATTGGCCTCGGTCAGGATGCGGATGAGGGCGCTGTCCTGGCGATCGAAGGGGGTGATGACGCCATCCGCCAGCCTCGCGCGCATGTAGTGGGTGCGCGGGCCGGTCGGGTCGACATCGGCGCCGAGCACGGCCTTTTGCACCTGGGGGGCCACATCGGGCCGGCCCTGCAAGGCGCGCACCATCGGCAGAAGGAAGAGATGGGCGCAGACGATGGAGGAGACCGGATTGCCCGGAAGCCCGAGCATCGGCACGCCAAGCAGCCGCCCCGCCATCAGGGGCTTGCCCGGCCGCATCGCGATCTTCCAGAAGGCGCGCTCCAGCCCGAGGCTGGCGGCCACCGGGCCCACCAGATCATGGTCGCCGACCGAGGCGCCGCCGATGGTCACGATCAGATCGGCATCCTTGGCCAGGGCAAAGACGGCGCGAAGCTCGGCCTCGCTGTCGCGGGCGATGGGCAGCATCCGGGCGATGCCGCCCTCGGCCTCGATCAAGGCGGCCAGCGCGAAGGCGTTGGAGCAGATGATCTGGTCGGGGCCGGGCGCTTCGCCGGGCATCACCAGTTCATCGCCGGTGGCGATGATCGCCACCACGGGGCGGCGGTGGACGGTGACATCGGGGATGTTCATCGCGGCCAGCAAGGCGAGGTCGTGGGGCGAGACGCGGCGCGGGGCCAGTTCCTCGCCCGCCTTGAAATCCTGGCCCTGCGGGCGGATGTGGCGGGCGATGTCGGCCTTGGGGCGCAGGGTGATCTCGGCGCCAGAGGCCTCGACATCCTCCTGGATGACGACACGGGTGGCGCCTTCGGGCACCGGCGCACCGGTGAAGATGCGCACGGCCTGGCCCGCGCCGACCGTGCCGGCAAAGGCCAGTCCGGCCTGCGCGGCACCTATGACGGTGAAACGGTCGCCGGGGGCGGGGTCACCCTGCAGGGCATAGCCATCCATCGCCGAGGCGGCAAAGGGCGGCTGGTCGCGCCGCGCCAGGGCCGGGGCGGCCATCATCCGGCCGACCGCGTGACGCAGGGCCACCGTCTCGAACGGCAGGGGCGAGACGAGGCCCAGACACAGCGCCAGCGCCTCTTCGACCGAGAGCATGGGCTGGCGGGCCTCGGTCATGCCGAGGCCTCGTAAAGCCCCGACTTGCCGCCGTCTTTCAGAAGCAGCCGGATCCCCTCGATCCGCATGGATTTTTCGACCGCCTTCAGCATGTCATACACCGTAAGGCAGGCGACCGAGACGGCGGTCAGCGCCTCCATCTCGACGCCGGTCACGCCGGCGGTCTTGACGGTGGCGGTCACGCGCACGCCGGGGAGCGTGGCATCGGGCACCAGATCGACCGCGACCTTGGTGATCGGCAAAGGATGGCAAAGCGGGATGAGGTCCGAGGTCTTCTTGGCCGCCATGATCCCGGCGAGGCGGGCGACGCCGAGGACATCGCCCTTCTTGGCGCGCCCCTCGGTGATGAAGGCCAGCGTCTCGGGCAGCATCAGGATCAGGCCCTCGGCGGTGGCGACCCGGGCGGTGACGGGCTTGGCGCCGACATCGACCATATGGGCATGGCCCTGGTCGTCGAAATGGGTCAGGCCGGGGCCGGGAACCTCGCTCATGCGCCGCCCTGCGATTGCAGCGGACGCGACAGGATGGCCTTGGTCGCCGCCGTCACATCGGCCTGCCGCATCAGGCTTTCGCCGATCAGGAAGCAGCGCGCGCCGTAGCGGGCGAGCTCGGCCAGATCGTCCGCGGTGTAAAGCCCGCTTTCCGAGACGATGATCCGGCCTTCGGGCACATAGCGGGCAAGCTGGCGGGTCGTCTCCAGCGTCACCTCAAACGAATGCAGGTTGCGGTTGTTGATCCCGATCAAGGGCGATTTCAACAGCACGGCGCGGTCCAGTTCGGCGCGGTCATGCACCTCGATCAGCACATCCATACCATGAGCCACGGCCGCGGCCTCAAGCTCGGCGGCCTGGGCATCGGAGACCGAGGCCATGATGATCAGGATGCAATCGGCATGCAGCGCCCGCGCCTCGACCACCTGATAGGGGTCATAGAGGAAATCCTTGCGCAGGCAGGGCAGTTTCACCGCCTGATGCGCCGCGGTCAGGAAGCTGTCGTCGCCCTGGAAGGAGGGGCCATCGGTCAGCACCGACAGGCAGGTGGCGCCACCGGCCTCATAGGCGCGGGCCAGCGCCGGCGGGTCGAAATCGGCGCGGATCAGCCCCTTGGAGGGCGAGGCCTTCTTGATCTCGGCGATCAGGCCATAGCCACTGGTGGCGGCCTCCGACAGGGCACGGGCAAAGCCGCGCGGGGCGGGGGCGGAGAGGGCGGCCTCTTCGACAAGCCGCAGGGGACGCGCGGCCTTGCGGGCGGCGACCTCTTCCAGCTTGTAGGCCTTGATGGAGTCGAGAATTGTTGCGGTCATGCCCCGGACTTAGCGCGGCAGGGGCCAAAAGGGAAGGTGCGGCGCAGGGCCCTGGCGGGGGAAATCACGGCGGGCGGCTGTGGCGAGATTCGCCTCTGACGGGAGTTCGCGGGCCGGGACCCCAAATTTTCTGCGAAAATTTTCGCCAATTCCACGCGAAATATTTCGGGGCAGGCCGGGGCGGTTGCGCCGGGTTTACACCTTCGCGAAATGTTCCGGGGCCAGTTTGACACAAAAAGCCCCCCGATCTGCCCCCTTGTCCGCGAATCCCGCAATCTGTTCACATTTCGCCCCCGCCCTTGCAGCCCCCGGTGCGCGCCACTAAGACTCTGGCAATGCTCAGGCGATAATCCTTCAAGTCACAACAGGCAGGTTTGACATGCGCGATCCGATCGACACTTACATGAATACGCTGGTCCCCATGGTCGTCGAACAGACGAGCCGGGGTGAGCGGGCCTATGACATCTACTCGCGCCTTCTCAAGGAGCGGATCATCTTCCTGGCGGGCCCCGTGCATGACGGCATGTCCAGCCTGATCTGCGCCCAGCTTCTGTTCCTTGAGGCCGAGAATCCGTCCAAGGAAATCTCGATGTATATCAACAGCCCGGGCGGCGTTGTGACCTCGGGCCTGTCGATCTATGACACGATGCAATATATCCGGCCCAAGGTTTCGACCATGGTCATGGGGCAGGCGGCCTCGATGGGCTCGCTGCTGCTGCAGGCGGGCGAAAAGGGCATGCGCTATTCGCTGCCCAACAGCCGCGTCATGGTTCACCAGCCCTCTGGCGGCTACCAGGGTCAGGCGACCGACATCATGATCCACGCGCGCGAGACCGAAAAGCTCAAGCGCCGGCTGAATGAAATCTACGTCAAGCATACCGGCAATTCCTACGAGGTGGTTGAAGCCGCGCTCGAGCGTGACAATTTCATGTCGGCCGAGGATGCCAAGGCCTGGGGCCTGATCGACGAGA
This sequence comes from Rhodobacter sp. P1_C2, assembly GCF_056406375.1. Lineage (NCBI taxonomy): Bacteria > Pseudomonadati > Pseudomonadota > Alphaproteobacteria > Rhodobacterales > Rhodobacter > Rhodobacter sp. P1_C2. The sequence continues at coordinate 26,500 of NZ_JBFUAG010000013.1, read as the reverse complement.
TCATGGAAGGCCGCGGCAAGATGGACGACACGTCGAAATGACCGGGCTTTCGTCTGGTCACATTGATGGCAGGTGATCATTTCCGGGCGGTGCTCTCCGCCGCCCGGGGTAATTTCGGATTGTGGAGGCGCGGGCCTTGGCCTAGACTTCCCTCAAGTCGCTCCCTCTTGGGGCGCCGGGCAGAGGACGATAATGGCGAACAATTCGGGCAGCGATAGCAAGAACACCCTCTATTGCTCGTTCTGTGGCAAGAGCCAGCATGAGGTCCGCAAGCTGATCGCGGGGCCGACCGTGTTCATCTGCGATGAATGCGTCGAGCTGTGCATGGACATCATCCGCGAAGAGACCAAGACGACGGGTCTGAAGGCCACCGATGGCGTGCCGACCCCGCGCGACATCTGCAAGGTTCTGGATGATTATGTCATCGGCCAGATCCATGCCAAGCGCGTGCTCTCGGTTGCGGTGCACAACCATTACAAGCGGCTGAACAACTCGACCAAGACGGATATCGAGCTGTCGAAGTCGAACATCCTGCTGATCGGCCCGACCGGTTGCGGCAAGACGCTGCTGGCGCAGACCCTGGCGCGCATCCTGGATGTGCCCTTCACCATGGCCGATGCGACGACTCTGACGGAGGCCGGTTATGTCGGCGAGGATGTCGAGAACATCATCCTGAAGCTGTTGCAGGCTTCGGAATACAATGTCGAACGGGCGCAGCGCGGCATCGTCTATATCGACGAGGTCGACAAGATCACCCGCAAGTCCGACAACCCCTCGATCACCCGCGATGTCTCGGGCGAGGGCGTGCAACAGGCCCTGCTGAAGATCATGGAAGGCACCGTGGCTTCGGTTCCCCCGCAAGGCGGCCGCAAGCATCCGCAGCAGGAATTCCTGCAGGTGGACACGACCAACATCCTCTTCATCTGCGGCGGCGCTTTCGCGGGTCTGGAAAAGATCATCGCGCAGCGCAACAAGGGTTCGGCCATGGGCTTTGGCGCCGAGGTCAAGGACCCCGATGCCCGCGGCGCGGGGGAGCTCTTCATGGAGCTGGAGCCGGAAGATCTGCTGAAGTTCGGTCTGATCCCGGAATTCGTCGGCCGTCTGCCGGTGATCGCCACCCTGACCGACCTGGACGAGGCGGCTCTGGTCACCATCCTGACCGACCCGAAGAACGCGCTGGTCAAGCAATACCAGCGTCTGTTCGAGATCGAGGGCGTCAAGCTGACCTTCACCGCCGACGCGCTGACCGCGATCGCCAAGCGTGCGATCAAGCGCAAGACCGGCGCGCGCGGGTTGCGGTCGATCATGGAGGATATCCTCCTCGACACGATGTTCGAAATGCCGGGCATGACCGATGTGTCGGAAGTCGTGGTCAATGAAGAAGCGGTCGGCCAGAAGGGCAAGCCCCTGCTGGTGCATGCCGAGGTCAAGGAAAAGAAGCCCGCCGCTTCGGCAGGCTGATCTTTACAGACAGGATAAAGAAACGCCCGCGGTGTGTTGGACTGCGGGCGTTTTTGTTTTTGATGGGTGGGTTTGCTCCACCGGGCGAAATCGGGGGGACCTGTCCCCCCGAGCCCCCCAGCCGGAGGAGGCTTTCCGCCTCCTCCCGTCCTCCACCGAGGATATTTGTGCCAATGTGAAAGGGCTAAAGGCGTCCGAGCCTGTCGGTCAGCAGGGCAAAGAAGCCATCGGCATCGACATCGCCGACGAAGAGCGCATTGGCCTTACGGTCGGTGACGCCCCACCAATCGGCGACCGTCATGCCAAGGGTCAGCTCCGATTGGGTCTCGATCTCCACATTGATGTGGCGGCCCTGGAAGAGGCCGGGCTGCAGAAGATAGGCGATGACGCAGGGGTCATGCAGCGGCGCGCCCTCGCTGCCGTATTTCGCCATGTCGAAACGCTCGAAGAAATCGGCCCATTCGGCGGCAACCCGGCCGACATTGGTGCCAAGCGCGCGGAAGGCCTCGACCCGGGCGCGGTTGGTGACGACCTTGTGGGTCACATCCAGCGGCATCACGACCAGCGGCACGCCGGATTTGAAAACGATATCTGCGGCTTCCGGGTCTACGTAGATGTTGAACTCAGCGGTCGGGGTGATGTTGCCAACCTCGAAATAGGCGCCGCCCATCAGGACGATCTCCTGCACCCGGGCCACGATGTCGGGCGCCTTGAGGAAGGCCTGGGCGATATTGGTCAGGGGCCCGAGCGGGCAGAGCGTGACCGAGCCCGAAGCCTCGCGCCGCAGCGTCTCGATGATGAAATCCACGCCATGCTGGCTTTCCAGCTTCATCGTCGGTTCCGGCATCACCGGACCGTCGAGACCGGTCTTGCCGTGGACATGTTCGGCGGTGACGAGCTTGCGCTTCAGGGGCGCCTCGCAGCCGGCATAGACCCGCATCTCGCGCCGGTCGGCCAGTTCGCAGATGATGCGGGCGTTGCGCGCGGTCCAGGGCAGCGGCACATTGCCGGCCACGGCACAGATGCCAAGGATATCAAGGTCTTCCGGGCTGGCCAGCGCCAGAAGGATCGCAAAGGCATCATCCTGCCCGGGGTCGGTGTCGATGATGATCTTGCGCGGGTGACGTGTCATGGGATGCTCCTGTTTGGGGCCATCCAACACAAGTCGCGCGGCTTTGTCCATCCGGTCAGAAACCGGAAAGCGCCCCCTGGCCCGCCGCAAAACGAGCCAGGGGGCAGGCTCATCAGCCGTCGAAATTGACCTCTTCGATCAGCTTGACCGCATCGCCGCGCGCCTTGGCGATATCGGCGAGGCCCAGCGTATCGGGCGTGAACTTGCCCCAGCTTTGTTCCAGCGCCGAAAGCGGCACGCCCGGTTTCACCGGGAATTCGTTGTTGGTCTCGGCATAGATCTGCTGCGCTTCGTCCGAGGCGAGCCATTCCATCAGCTTCTGCGCGGCGGTCTTGTTGGGCGCGGCCTTGGTCATCGCGATGCCAGAGATGTTCATGTGGCTGCCGCCGCCGGCAAAGACCGGGAAATCGACGCGCACCGCATCGGCATAGTCCTTCTGCGCCGGATCGGCCAGCATCTGGCCGATGTAATAGGTGTTGCCAAGCGCGATGTCGCATTCGCCCGACCAGATCGACTTGGCCTGATCGCGGTCATTGCCCTGCGGCTTGTGGGCGAGGTTGGCCTTCAGCGCCTCGAGCCAGGCCTTGGTCTCTTCCGGGCTGTGGTGCAAGAGATAGGCGGCGGTCAGGGCGACGTTGTAATCGGCGAGACCCGAGCGCATGCAGAGCTTGCCCTTCCACTTCGGGTCGGCGAGGTCTTCATAGGTGGTGACATCACCGGGCTTGACCCGGTCCTTGCTGGCATAGACCACGCGCGAGCGGGTGGTCAGGCCAAACCACAGATTGCCCGGGTCGCGGTATTCGGCCGGGATATTGGTCTTCAGCACCTCGTCATCGACCGGCTGCAGCACATCGGCATTGACCAGCTCCATCAGGCGGCCAATGTCCACCGTCAGTACCAGATCGGCGGGCGAGCGGCTGCCCTCGGCCTTCAGACGCTCGGCCATGCCCTTGTCGACGAAGGCGAGGTTCACCTCGATGCCGGTTTCTTCACTGAACTTGTCCAGAAGCGGCTGGATCAGCTCGGGCTGGCGGTGCGAGTAGATGTTGACCTCTTCCGCGAAGGCGGGGGCCAGACCGGTGCTGGCGAAGGCGAGGGCGAGAAGGGCGATCCGCGACATAGATGAGTCCTTTTGTCAGGTATTTACCGTCTTAGACCGGGAAAACGCGGCGCGGTCAATAGGTGACTAAAACACTTTCCTTGCCGCGCCCGAAATCGGCGGAACCTCGCAGAAGGAGCGGAAATCTTCGCAGAAGATTTGGGTCTCAGCCCTTCTTCAGCTTGTCCTCCGCCCGGGCGCGGTTCCAGAGGCCGTCCATTTCCGCCAGATCGGACTGGTCCGGGGTCTTGCCCACCTCGGCCAGCCAATCCTCGATCTTCTCGAACCGCCGGGTGAATTTGGCATTGGTGCCGCGCAGCGCCGCTTCGGGGTCGACGCCCATGTGCCGGGCGAGGTTGGCCATGACGAAGAGAAGATCGCCCATCTCCTCCTCCACCTCGGCCTGGGTCAGGCTCTCGCGCGCCTCGACCAGTTCGGCCATTTCCTCGCGCAGCTTTTCAAGCACTTCATCCGTGGTCGGCCAGTCGAACCCGACGCGCGCCGCGCGTTTTTGCAGCTTGACCGCGCGGGTCAGTGCCGGAAGCCCCAGCGCCACGCCGTCCAGAACCCTCGCCTTGCCGCGTTCGGCCGCCTTGATCTTCTCCCAATCCACCGTCTGCTGTGCTGCGGATTTATCCCGGCTTTCGTCGCCAAAGACATGCGGATGGCGGGCCAGCATCTTGTCGGAAATGGCGCGGGCCACATCGTCGAAGCCGAACATCCCGGCCTCCTCGGCCATCTGGGCGTGGAACACCACCTGCAGCAACAGATCGCCCAACTCGCCCGGCAGCTCGTCCCAGGCCTCGCGGGTGATCGCATCGGCCACCTCATGCGCCTCTTCGATCGTATAGGGCAGGATGGTGGCGAAGCTTTGCTCGATGTCCCAGGGGCAGCCGGTGGACTTGTCGCGCAACCGGCGCATGATCTCGCGCAGGCGCTCGATTCCGCCATCGGGATCACGAACCAGCACATCAGAGGGAAGGGCCATTGCCGTTGCCTTCGTTTTAAGATTTGATCAAAGGGCAAAAAAGGAGTCTGCCATGCCCGTCCTCAACCGTATCGCCGCTTATGCCGAGGAAATGAAGGGTTGGCGTCGCCATCTGCACATGCATCCGGAACTTTCCTTCGATTGCGTGAACACCGCCGCCTTCATTGCCGAAAGACTGGCCGAGATCGGCGTGGATGAAATCCACCCCGGCATCGCCAGGACCGGCATCGTCGCCATCATCAACGGCCAGGGCCCCGGGCCGACCATCGGGTTGCGCGCCGATATGGACGCCCTGCCGATCACCGAGATCACCGGCGCGCCCCATGCCTCGACCATACCGGGCAAGATGCATGCCTGCGGCCATGACGGCCATGTCACCATGCTTCTGGGCGCGGCCAAGTATCTGGCCGAGACGCGGCGCTTTGCCGGACGGGTCGCGCTGATTTTCCAGCCGGCGGAAGAGGATGGCGCCGGCGGTCAGGCCATGGTGCAGGAGGGGATCATGGACCGCTTCGACATCGGCCAGGTCTACGGCATCCACAATTCGCCCAACCAGGAGTTCGGCAATTTCTTCACCACGCCCGGGCCGCATATGGCCTCGGTCGATACGGCCTATGTCTATCTCACCGGCAAGGGCGGCCATGGTGCCACGCCGCATGAATGCGTCGATCCGGTGGTGGCCGTGGTCGGCATGGTGCAGGCGATCCAGACCATCATCCCGCGCAATGTCTATGCCCTGGACGAGGCGGTGATCTCGGTCACGCAGATCCACACCGGCACCGCCTCCAACATCATCCCGGAGGAGGCGATGTTCTGCGCCACGATCCGCTCCTTCAAGCCCGAGGTGCGCGAGTTGTTGAAGAAGCGCTTCTACGAGATCGTCGAGGGCCATGCGAGCGCCTATAACGTCACGGCCCGCATCGATTACGACTGGGGCTATCCCGCGACGGTGAACACGCCGGACGAGGCCGCCTTTGCCACCACGGTCGCCGCCGAAATCTCCGGCCCCGAGGCGGCCCATGGCCATGCCAGCCGCGAGATGGGGTCGGAGGATTTCTCCTACATGCTCGAGGCGCGTCCCGGCGCTTACCTGTTCATGGGCACGGGGCCGGGGGCGGGGCTGCATCACGCGGCCTTCGACTTCAACGACGAGGCCGCCCCGATCGGCGCCAGTTTCTTCGCCCGCCTGGTCGAGAAGGCGCAACCTCTGGCTTGATGCCAAGGGCAAAGGCGGCAAGACTGACCTCATTATTATGAGGTTTGTCATGCACCGTTTCGCCCTTGCAGCCCTGCTTTGCGCCCTCGCCTCTGCCGTCTTTGCGGGGCCGGTGGCGGGGCTCTACGGCAATCCCAAGGGGCCCGTGCTGTCGGTGACGGCGGTGGGCGATGATGGCTTCGACTTCGCCCTGACCTCTGGCGCGCCCGCCGGCGCCCAGACCTGCCCCGAGGGTGAGGTCACCTGCCTGCATGTCGAAGGTCATGCCGCCCTTGCGGGCAAGTTCTTCACCTATATCGACCCCGAGGATGACACGAGCCGGATCTTCTTTGCCCTGACCGATCAGGGGGTCAAACTCGTCTCGACCACCGGCCCCCTCGGAAGCGGCTCGGGTAATCGCGCGGCGATGCTGGATCTGCCGGGAGTGTTCCTGCCCCTGTCCGAAGGCAGCCCTTCTCCTGCGCCGGCGGAGGAGACGCTGCGCGCCTTCCGCTCGCCCACCGGCAATATCGCCTGCCTGTTCGTGGCGGGAGAGACGACCGAGGTGCGATGCGATCTGCTCTCGCTCAACCGCAGCTTCACCACGCCGCCGCAGGACTGCGACCTTGACTGGGGCGACAGCTTTTCGATCGCCGAGGGCGACACGCGCGGCGCCCTGGTCTGTCACGGCGACACGGTGGCCGATCCCGCGGCCGAGGTTCTGGACTATGGCCAGACGCTCAGCCTGGGCGGCATTACCTGCACCTCGGACAAGGCGGGGATGACCTGCCAGACCACCGCGGGCCACGGCTTCACCCTGTCGCGCAAGCGGCAGGTGCTGTTCTAAAGCAGGAAATCCTCGGCACTCAGCGCCAGAAGCCCGTCAAGCCCGATCACCGCATCGGCGACGCCGTTGCCATCGACATCCAGGGCGACCCAGGTCCTGTCATCGGCCTGGGTGACCTGAAGCTGGCCTGCGACATGGCCAAAGGCGGCCGCGCCGATGAAGGTGAAGGCATCGTCGACATTGCCATTGCCGCGCACCGCATCCAGCGCGGAAAGGTCGATCCGGTCCTCGCCCGGGGTGAAGTCGGTGATGAGGTCGGAGGTGTCATGGCTGGCGCCGCTTTGCGACAGGGTGGTGAAGATGAAAAGGTCGCCATCCTCGCCCCCGGTCAGCACATCCTGCCCGGCGCCGCCGATCAGCCGGTCTGCGCCATCGCCGCCGAACAGCTGGTCGGCCCCGGCCCCGCCGCGCAGATCATCCGCGCCGCCATTGCCATAAAGCCGGTCCTGGCCCAGGGCCGCGAGCAGCAGGTTGTCGCCCTCGTTCCCGGTCAGCGTGTTGGACAGCGCATTGCCGTGACCGCTCAGATCGGCGGCGCCCATCAGGGTCAGCGCCTCCAGCCCGAAATCCAGCTGGAACGAGGCCCAGGACAGCACCAGATCCTTGCCAGGCCCGGTGTCGTAGATCCGCGTCAACGGGCTGTCGACGTAATAGGTGTCGCTGCCCCCGGCATCGCAGATCGCCCCCGCGATGGCCTCGCCGCGCGCATCCACCGTGTCATTGCCCAGCCCCATGTCGAGGTTGCCCGCCAGATGCCCGCCGCCAAAGCGGTCATTGCCCGCGCCAAGCGCCACATCGCCGCTGATCGTGCCGCTGTTGGCGATGACATCGGCCGAAGCCCCGGTCGCGGTGATGACGCCGGTGATCGTGCCGGAATTGGTCAGGCGAAAGCCGATGTCGGTGGCAATCTCGATCGCGGTCACGGGCGCGGTGATGCTGCCGGCATTGGTGACGCTGGCGCTGTCGCCATCGACCAGCACCGCCGACCCCGCCGCGGCGGCGAGCGTGCCGAGGTTGGTCAGGCTCAGCCCGAAATCCTGCAGATGGACCGCGTGCTGCGTTCCTAGGATGGTGCCGCTGTTGGTCAGGCTGTCGAAGTTGCTGGCAAGGAAGACCCCCACATCCGCCGCGATCCGGCCGGAGTTCACCACGACATTCTGCGCGCCCCAGGTCTGGATGCCGATCCCATTGGTGACGCTGATGGCACCGGCATTGTCGAGATGGGCCTGACCGGTGGCGGCAAAGGCCGTGCCGCCGATCTGAAAGGCCGCGCCCTCGGTATCGCTCTGGAACTGGGCGGAACTGGTCAGGCCAATGGTTACCTCGCGGTCGACCGTCACCTGGTCGAGGTAGACATACCCGCCAAAGCTGATCGCAGTTGGCCCACCCGCACCGGTGACGCTCAGATCGAAGCCCGGCATCACCAGACCGCCGCCGGGCGCCACGATCAGCCGATCGCCCGCATGCAGCGTGGAGAAGCCGACCCAGGTCACATAATTGGTAATCAGATAGGTGGTCATGGCAACTCCCTAAAATCCGATGCCGGAAATTAAGGGGATTTTAACCCAGCCACGCTGTCGCACAAGGCAAGGTTGAACTCGTGCTTAATGGGTTAAAATTTGCCGCAAATGCGGGAAAGCTCAGACCCGGCCCGAAGGCCCCATCATCGGCGCGGGCGCCGGGGCAAGCACCGGCGGCACGGGTTCGACGACCGGAACCGGATCGACCTTCGGCGCGGCCTTTTTCGCCGGTTTCTTGGCGGGCGGCGGCACCGAAAGCTTGGTCGGGAAACTGCCATCCTCGTTCAGCACGACGACATGGGTGCCATCGGGGATGCGCTCGTAAAGGTCCATCACATCCTGGTTGATCATCCGGATACAGCCAGAGGAGGCGTTGTGCCCGATGCTTTCCCATTCCGGCGTGCCATGGATGCGGTAGCCGTAATCAACGCCATTGGTCTTGAGGTACAGCGCGCGCGCGCCCAGCGGATTGGACAGGCCGCCGGGTTGGCCGTTGCGGAATTTCTCCAGTTCGGGCTTGCGGGCGATCATTTCCGGCGGCGGGGTCCAGGTCGGCCAATGGGTGCGGCCGGTGACATCGGCCTCGCCCGACCAGCCAAAGCCCGCCTTGCCGACCGAGATGCCATAGCGCAGGGCGCGGCCCTTCTTGGTGATCAGGTAGAGATGCTTGGTCGAAGGGTCGATGATCACGGTGCCCGGCGGCTGGGTGCTGGGATAGTCGACCTCCTGCCGCATCATGGCGGGGTCAAGCTTGGCCACGGGCACGGCCGGGACGGTGAAATTGGTGTCGGGCTGGGCGGCGTAATGCGCATCGGGGGCCGAAAGCTGAACCGGGGCGGTGTTGGACATGGTCACGCCCATGCTTTCTTCGCAGCCCGCCAAGGGCAGGGTCAGCGCCGCAGCCAGCCAAGCGCCCCTGTGCCAATTCCTGATCATCATCGCGCGTCCCGTTCCATTACTTTGTGGCATCCGACGAGGCCCTATCCAAAAACGCTAGCGCAGCCGGCGCAGAAGGTCAAAGCTCTCTGCGTTATAACGCCCAAATAGCGATAGGGTTCCCCGAATCCGCGCGGGTCGCGCGGAAATTGCCGTTAAAGATCAAGGGCCATGGCGCGGTTCATCGGGTTGTCATCCGGCCCTTGCGCCGGGTCGAGGCCGGGCAGATCGGTCAGCTCTGGCGCCATGCGCCAGCCGTGGCGGCCGAAAAAGCTCTGGGCATAGCGGCTGGCGAGCACCGTCATCCGCGGCAGGTGGAGCGCGCGCGCCTCGGCCAGGATCGCGGCATAAAGCGCATCGGCGATACCCTTGCCCATGACCTCGGGGCGCACGAAAGCCATGTTGAGGTAGCCGGAAGCCTCCACCATCATGAAGCCGGTCAGCTGCCCGGCTTCGGCGACAAAGGTGATGTGGCGGTCAAGCCAGGGGCCCCAGTCGGCGGGCATCGCGGGGGCGGGCATCCAATCGGCCAGCTCCTGCGGGCTGTAGCGGCCCGCCGCGCCGACCTGCACGGCGGCCACGAAGACATCCCGCGTCGCCTGCGCATCCGAAAGGCGGAAACGCCGGATCATGTCACCCGCGCCCGCGCCTTGAACTCGGGTCGGTCCCAGCTGCCGCTTGCCATGATCTGCGCGAGGATCGCCACCGCGCCGTCGATCTCTGCCGCGCCGATGTAGAGGGGCGTGACGCCAAAGCGCAGGATATCCGGTGCGCGGAAATCGCCGATCACCCCTTGGGCAATCAGCGCCTGCATGATCGCATAGCCCTCGGGATGGCGGAACGAGACCTGCGAGCCGCGCCGTGCATGGTCGCGGGGGGTGACAAGTTCCAGCATCGGGCAGGCAGCCTCGACCCCGGCGATGAACCGGTCGGTCAGGGCGAGGGAGGCGGCGCGCAGATCGTCCAGATCGACGGCGTCCCAGACATCCAGCGCCGCCTCCAGCGCGGCGAGCTGCAGGATCGGCGGCGTGCCGACACGCATCCGCTCGATCCCAGATCCGGGGCGATACCCCGGTTCAAAGGCAAAGGGCGCATCGTGGCCAAGCCAGCCGGAGAGGGCAGGCTGCACCACGTCGGCATGGCGCGGCGCCACATAGATGAAGGCCGGGCCGCCGGGGCCGGAATTGAGGTATTTGTAGCTGCAGCCCACCGCGAAATCGGCGCCCCCCGCCGCCACGCCAACCGGAAAGGCCCCGGCGGAATGTGCCAGATCCCAGATGATCAGCGCGCTAACGGCATGGGCCCGCGCCGACAGCGCTGCCATGTCATGCCGCCGCCCGGTCCGGTAATCGACCTCGGTCACCATGACCACCGCGACCGAGGCGTCGATCGCGTCCAGCACCTCTTCGGGCGCCACGGTCTTCAGCCGGTACTCGCCCCCCAAAGTCGCGCAAAGGCCCTGCGCCATGTAGAGGTCCGAGGGGAAGTTGCCGGTGTCCGACAGGATCACCCGCCGCTCCGGGCTCATCTGCAGGGCCGAGGCGAGCGCCTGGTAGACCTTGATCGACAGGGTGTCGCCCATCACCACATGGCCCGGCTCGGCCCCGATCAGCCCGGCGATCCGGTCGCCGACCCGGCTTGGCATCTCCATCCACCCGGCGGCGTTCCAGCCGCGGATCAGCATCTCGCCCCATTCCGCCGCCACCGTCTTCGCCACCCGCGCCGCGGCTTTCACCGGCAAGGGCCCCAGCGAGTTGCCGTCAAGGTAGATCACCCCCTCGGGCAGGTGGAACTGCTGGCGGGTGGCTGCGAAATCGGTGGTCATGGTCACTCCCTTTTCAGTCAGCCTATCGCAACTTTCCAGCCCGCGAAACCGCCGCTGCCCCTTGCGCCTTGCCCAAATACTCTGCGGAGGTCCGGAGGTGCAAAACCTCCGGCGGCCAGCCCGGGGCAGGCCGGTTTGTCATCCGAAACCGACACTCCGTCCCTCAAATGCGAAATTTTCGCAACCAGCCTGACCTTGGGGCAGGTTGAGGTTGCATCCGGTTTCTCGCGTGATATGCCGAAAATCAGGAAACGGCCCATTGGTCCTGGGTCGATCGGATAGGGGGAGCGCGCGTGAAGATCGGAGCATTGGCAGAGGTTTTTCCGGGGGAGAATCGCGTTGCGATGACTCCGGATTCGGCGGGGCAGTTGCAGAAACTGGGTCATGTCTGCTGCATTCAGGCGGGGGCAGGGGTCAAGGCCGGCTTTTCGGACGCGCTTTACACCGCCGCCGGGGTCGAGGTTCTGCCGGATGCCGCATCCGTGGAGGCTGCCGCCGATGTGCTGGTCAAGGTCCGCGGCCCCGAGCCTGCCGAGGCCGAGGCTTTGCGCGCCGATCAGACGCTGATCTCCTTCTTCTGGCCGGCGCAGAACCCGGAACTCTTGGAGATTGCCAAGCGGCGTGGGGCGACCGTGGTGGCGATGGACATGGTGCCGCGCATCAGCCGCGCGCAGAAGATGGACGCCCTGTCCTCGATGGCCAATATCGCGGGCTACCGCGCGGTGATCGAGGCGGGCTCCAACTTCGGCCGCTTCTTCACCGGTCAGGTGACGGCGGCGGGCAAGGTGCCGCCGGCCAAGGTGCTGATCGTCGGCGCCGGGGTGGCGGGGCTTGCGGCCATCGGCACCTCTGTCTCGCTCGGCGCCATCGTCTATGCCTTCGACGTGCGCCCCGAAGTGGCCGAGCAGATCGAATCGATGGGCGCCTCTTTCGTCTATCTGGAATTTGACGCCTCCGAACTGCCGGACGGGGCTGCGACCGGCGGTTATGCCGCGCCCTCGACCCCGGCTTTCCAGGCCAAGCAGCTCGCGAAATTCCGCGAGATCGCACCCGAGATGGACATCGTCATCACCACCGCCCTGATCCCGGGCCGCCCGGCGCCCAAGCTCTGGACGGCGGATATGGTCGCCATGATGAAGCCCGGCTCGGTCATCGTCGACCTTGCGGCGGAACGTGGCGGCAACTGCGATCTGACGGTGCCGGATCAGAAGATCGTCAGCGACAATGGCGTGACGATCGTCGGCTATACCGATTTCCCCAGCCGGATGGCGGCCCAGGCCTCGACGCTTTATGCCACCAATATCAGGCACATGCTGACCGATCTTACACCGAAGAAAGACGGTGTGATCAACCACAACATGGACGATGACGTGATCCGCGGCGCTACGGTCGCCAAGGGGGGCGAGATCACCTGGCCGCCACCGCCGCCGAAGATCGCGGCGATTGCCGCGGCCAAGCCGAAGGAAAAGGTCAAGGAGCTGACGCCGGAAGAAAAGCGCGCCAACGAAGTGGCCGCCTTCAAGGCGCAGACCCGCAATCAGGTCGGCCTTCTGGTCATCGGCGGCGCCCTGATGCTGCTGGCCGGGCTTTACGCGCCCGCCGCCTTCATGTCGCACTTCATCGTCTTCGTGCTGTCGGTCTTCATCGGCTTCTCGGTCATCTGGAACGTCAGCCACTCGCTGCACACGCCGCTCATGGCGGTGACCAATGCGATTTCCTCGATCATCATCCTCGGCGCGCTGATGCAGATCGGCTCGGGCTCCTGGCTGGTGGTGCTTCTGGCCGCCCTGTCGGTCTTCATGGCCGGGATCAACATTTTCGGCGGTTTCATGGTGACGCGGCGGATGCTCGCCATGTTCCAGAAGTCGTAAGGGGAGGAAGAGCAAATGGGTTTCACGACATCGGCTTACGTCGTCGCGGCGGTGCTTTTCATCCTGTCGCTGGGCGGTCTTTCGGGCCAGGAAAGCGCCAAGCGCGCGGTCTGGTACGGCATTGCGGGCATGGCCCTGGCCGTGGTGGCCACGCTGATCGGGCAGAGCGCCAGCGGCACCTTCTTCACCCTCCTGTCGGTCGTCATGCTGGCGGGCGGCGCGGTTCTGGGGGCCATCGCCGCCAAGCGCGTCCAGATGACCGAGATGCCGCAGCTTGTGGCGGCCATGCACTCGCTGGTCGGTCTTGCCGCGGTCTTCATCGGCTTCAACGCCGATATCGAGGCGGCGCGGGTGATGAGCCTGGACCAGACCGCCAAGGACGCCCTGACCGGCTTTGCCGCGATCCTCGCCCACAAGGACTCGGTCGAACTGACCATCCTGCGGGTCGAGACCTTCCTCGGCGTCTTCATCGGCGCGGTCACCTTCACCGGTTCGGTCATCGCCTACGGCAAGCTGGCGGGCAAGGTCGACGGCAAGGCGAAGAAGCTGCCGGGCGGGCATCTTTTGAACGCAGGCGCGGCGCTGATCTCGCTTCTGCTGCTGGTCGTCTATATCCAGACCGGTTCGACCCTCGCCCTCCTCGGCATGACGCTGGCGGCACTCTTCATCGGCTATCACCTGATCATGGGGATCGGTGGGGCGGATATGCCGGTCGTGGTCTCGATGCTGAACAGCTATTCCGGCTGGGCTGCGGCGGCGATCGGCTTCTCGCTCTCCAACGACCTTCTGATCGTGGTTGGCGCGCTGGTCGGCTCCTCGGGTGCGATCCTGAGCTATATCATGTGCAAGGCAATGAACCGGTCCTTCATCAGCGTGATCCTCGGCGGTTTCGGCGGCACCACGGGACCTGCGATGGAGATCACCGGCGAGCAGGTGGCGATCGACACCGAAGGTGTCGCTGCGGCGCTGAACGATGCCGACAGCATCATCATCATCCCGGGCTACGGCATGGCCGTCGCCCAGGCGCAGCAATCGGTCAGCGAACTGACCCGCAAGCTGCGCGCCAAGGGCAAGAACGTCCGCTTCGCCATCCACCCTGTGGCAGGCCGTCTGCCCGGCCACATGAACGTGCTTCTGGCCGAGGCCAAGGTGCCCTATGACATCGTGATGGAGATGGACGAGATCAACGACGACTTCCCGAACACGGATGTCGCCATCGTCATCGGCTCGAACGACATCGTGAACCCGGCGGCGCAAGAGGACCCGAATTCGCCCATTGCAGGGATGCCGGTCTTGGAGTGCTGGAAGGCCAAGCTGGTGATCGTCTCCAAGCGCGGTCAGGGCACCGGCTATTCGGGGATCGAGAACCCCTTGTTCTACAAGGAAAAAACCAGGATGTTCTATGGCGACGCCAAGAAAAGCCTTGATGCCCTGCTGCCGATGATCCACTGATCCGGCCGAGACTGACGCCGAAACCCCGCCCCTCACCGGGCGGGGTTTTGCTTTGCGCCTCAGCCGCCGTGGCGGCGGGCAAGGTCGTCCAGCACCACGCCTTGCCCCTGCACCATCAGCGCATCCAAGGCCGCCCGCAGCCCATCGAGCGCCGTGGCCGCCTTGGCCCGGTCGAAGGGCCGGGCGAGGATCGCCGAGGCCGCCGCCGCCCGTGCGGCCTGCACCGCCTGCAGCGCCGGCTGCAGATCGGCCCGATGGTCCATCAGCGCCCGGCCAAGGGCGCGGCGTTCGGCCGTGGGGAGCGTGATGGCGCTGCCGCCGCCGAGCATGTTCTGCCGCAGCTGGTACAGTTTCAGCCCCGCCCCCAGGGCCAGTGCATTGCCCAGCAGCGACAGCGCCAGAACCGTGCCGAGGGCGATGGATTTCCACCCGGTCATTGCAGCATCTCCCATCCCGAAAACTCGCCCAGGGTCAGCGCCAGCAGGGGCGCCCCCAGCGCACCGCCGGCACCTTGCCAGCCCAGCACGGCCAGACCGACCCACAGCGCGGCATAGGCCCCAAGCGCCAGCCTTGGCGAAAAGCGCCGCTGGCCCGGCCTGTCCTGCGCCAGCCGGGTCAGGACGGCACGGGTCAGGTCCGCCTCGCCCGGTGGCGCGACAAGGGCGTCGTGCAGCAGCCGCGCGTCGCCCTCGGCCAGCGTGCCGCGATAGGGGGCGGGCCAGTCCGAGGGATCGGGGCCGAACCGGGCCTCAAGCTCTGCGCGGGTTTCCGTCATCTTCCCCTCATCCTTTCAGCTCCAGCCCGGTGCGGGCGCGCAAGGTCGCGCGGGCCCGGACCAGCAATTGTTCGACGGCACCGGTGCCGGTGCCCATGACCTCGGCAATCGCCGCGGTCTCCATCTCGGCCAGGACGCGCAGCAGCAGCGCCTGGCGCTGCCGCTCGGGCAGGGCGCGGACGGCGGCGCGCACCAGGGCCAGATCCTGACGCGCCGCAAGATGGCGCAGGGCGTCGGGACTGTCATCCTCGGTCTCTTCATCCGCGCTGCCAAGGCCGAAGAACTGGCGGACCCGGGCCCTGCGGTTGCGGTCCTGACACTGGCTGAGTGCGATCCGGTAGGTCCAGGTCGCAACCGAAGCCCGGGCCGGGTCATAGCGCGGGGCAAGGGACCAGAGCTTCAGGAAGACCTCCTGCGCCGCATCCTCGGCCTCGCCCGTCTGATGCAGGGCGCGGGCGCAATAGCTGCGCACCCCGCGCCCGTAAAGGCCGATCAGCCCGGCCAGGGCCTGCCGCTCTCCCGCCGCCATCCGCGCCATCAGGGCCTCGGCCTCTGCCGCATGGGCAGGCCGGGGCTTCGGGGTGGCGGAGGCGGCGGGCAGGGTCATCGGCGCAGGCTATGCAATCCGCCGCCTCAACGCGAGGCCTTGACGGTGCGGCCGAAGGTCTTGCCATTGGCCCGCGTGCCCGAAAGGGTCGAGGTGAGCTGACCGCCCCCCGCCGTGGTGGAACGGGCCCGCGTGCTGACCTTGCCATTGGGCCCGGTCAACGTGGTCGTGCTGGCGCAGGTGGCCTGGCCCGAAGCCTTCTGGCACGACCCCGTGCTGACGAGGCTGCCCCCGTTCGATCCGGTGACGGTGACATTCTCGGCGAAGGCCGGGGCGGCGAGGCAAAGGATCACGGCGGCAATCAGTGTGTGTTTCATCTCAGTCTCCTGAAGGGGTTTATGCCCGGATCTACGCAGGCCGGGCGCCCGCCCTACGCCGCCAGCTGAAACTTTTTTGCCAGTCTACCGAAGTATACTGACAAGCCCTTGTTTCTAGGGCGCTTTCGGCTTTACGATTTGGCGGCTTTCCCTATCTTCGCCCCTCAGCTTCCGCCCGAACCGAGAGACGCCATGACCCCCTCCGACCATCCCCTGCGCTATGCCCTGGTCAACGAGCTTCATGCCCGGCCCTTTCCGGTGGTCTCGGCGCCCTCGACCGCGGTTTTCGCCGCCCTGATGGCGGATGAGGGCGCCAACCGTGACCGCGAGGCCGACCGCGCCCATCTTCTCGCGCTGCTCGACCGGCACGGCTCGGCCCATCCCCAGCCCGAGGCCAACCATTTTTTCGGCCCGATCGGGCGCTCGACCCTGAAATGGGAAAGCCATACCGAATTCGTGACCTATTCCGCCTTCACCCCCGGCGTCTCGGACCGGCCCTTCGATCCGGCGGATGCGGATGTCTTTCCGCCCGACTGGCGCGAGCAGGCCGCGGCGCGCTGTGCGACCTCGGTCCTGGTGCGGATCGAGCCGCTGCCCGCCAAAGAGGCCGAACTGGTGGCCAAGCTGGAAGACTGGTTCGTCGCCGAAAGCATCGCGGTGTCGCGGGTGGTGGAAGGGGCTGCGGTGATCGCGGGCGATTTCCGGATCGATCCGGCGGGCCACATGCGCTTTGCGGTCTTCGTCGCCCCCGGCACCGGCACAAGGCGGATCGGCCGCATCGTCCAGCGCCTGTGCGAGATCGAGACCTACCGCGCCATGTCGATGCTGGGCCTGATCCAGGCGCGCGAGCTGACCGCAAGGCTGAACCTGCTGGACCCGCAACTCTCTCGGCTGGTCCTCGGCCTCGACACCGACAGGCGCCCGGCGGAGGAGGCCCTGCATGACCTGCTGACCATCGCCTCGGATCTGGAAAGCCTCGCGGTGCAAAGCTCGTTCCGCTTCGGCGCCTCGGCGGCCTATGAGGCGATCGTGACCCAGCGCATCGACGTCCTGCGCGAGGAAAGGATCGGCGGGCGCCAGACCTTCGGCGAGTTCATGATGCGCCGCTACGATCCCGCGATGCGGACGGTGAAAAGCACCGAGGCCCGGCTTGGCGCCATGGCGGAACGCGCACAGCGCGCCGCCGAACTTCTGCGCACCAGGGTCGATGTCGAACGTTCGGCGCAGAACCAGGAGCTGCTGGCCTCGATGGACCGCCGCGCTGACCTCGCACTCCGCCTGCAACACACGGTCGAGGGCCTGTCGGTGGTGGCGATCAGCTATTACGCCACCAGCCTCGCCGCCCATATCGCCGCCCCGGTCTTCGAACACTGGCACATCGAGGAGCCGATGGCGCTCGCCCTCCTGACCCCGCTGGTTATCCTCGGCGTCTGGCTCGCGCTCCGCCGCATCCGCAAAGCGATGCACTGACCCTTTCATTGGTCCATAAATATCCCACGGGTGCGAGCCATTTGCCCGCAGGGCGAAGAAATGGCGAAACGGCGGGGGGTGTGAAACCCCCCGCTTCCGAAAGTGGGACCTCGCGATGACCTCCGCCCACCTGGCTCAACGCCCGCGGATGCGCGGGTCGAGGGCGTCGCGCAAGCCGTCGCCGATGTAGTTCACCGCCAGCACCGTGAGCGAGATCGCAAGGCCCGGCAGGATCACCCGCATCGGGTAAAGCTGCATGTAATCCACCCCGTCATAGAGCAGCCGGCCCCAGGTCGGGAAATCCGGCGGGAAGCCGAGGCCGAGGAAGCTCAGCACGCTTTCGGTGATGATCGCCGAGGCGATGCCGAGGGTTGCCGCCACCATGACCGGAGAGATCACATTGGGCAGGATGTGCCGGAAGATCAGCCGCATGTTGGGCGTGCCGATCGAGCGGGCGGCGAGGACGAACTCGCGCTCTTTCAGGGCCAGGACCTGGCCGCGCACGATGCGGGCGGAGGACATCCAGCTGGTCACGCCGATGGCAAAGACGATCAGCAGGAAGGTGCCCGACTCCGGCCCCACGACCTTGCGCACCGCATCGCCGAAAAGCATCATCAGCACCAAAAGCAAGGGCAGCAGGGGCAGGGCGAGGAAGAGGTCGGTCAGCCGCATCAGGATACCGTCGAGCCGCTTGAAATAGCCCGCCAGCACGCCCACCGCCGTGCCGATCACGACCGAGATCAGCATGGCCACCGCCCCCACCGCCAGCGAGATCCGCCCGCCGTACAACAGCCGCGCCAGCATGTCGCGCGCCAGCTGGTCGGTGCCGAGCGGATGCGCCCAGGTCGGCGGCTTGTTGCGGCCAAGGATCATCTTGGCGGCATCGGGGTTCACATAGGAGGGATCGACCCGCCAGAGCAGCGGCCCGATCAGGATGGCGCCGATCAGCAGGCACAGCACGACCAGACCCATCATAGCGCCCTTGTGGGTCTTGAACTGGTCCCAGAT
This sequence comes from Rhodobacter sp. P1_C2, assembly GCF_056406375.1. NCBI lineage: Bacteria > Pseudomonadati > Pseudomonadota > Alphaproteobacteria > Rhodobacterales > Rhodobacter > Rhodobacter sp. P1_C2. The sequence goes on along the minus strand of NZ_JBFUAG010000013.1, from coordinate 7,997 downwards.
GTCGCGGGCCTGGCTGCGCGGCGGGGCGAGCTTCACCTCCGGCTCGGGCTTGGGCAGGGCAGCTTCAATCATAGCGGATCCTCGGGTCCAGGATGCCGTACAGGATATCGGCGATCAGGTTGAAGGCGACGATCAGGATGGCGAAGATGAAGGTCAGGGTCTGCACCATCGGCAGGTCATTGGCATGGATCGCGCCGATCAGCGCCGCCCCGATGCCGTTCACCTTGAAGACATTCTCGGTGATGATCGCCCCGCCGAAGATGCCGGGAATCCCCAGCGCAATCACGGTCACCACCGGGATCAGCGAGTTCCTCAGCACATGTTTCAGTACCACCGTGCCCTCGCCCATGCCCTTGGCGCGGGCGGTGCGGACGTAATCCTGGCCGAGGTTCTCCAGCATCGAGGACCGGGTGTAGCGGCTGATCTCTGCCGCGTTGAACAGGGCCAGCACCATGACGGGCAGCACCATCTGGCGCATCTGCGCCACGAAACTCGCCCAGTCGGTGACCTGCAAGGAGGTGTTGTAGATCGAGGGGAACCATTTCAGCTTGATCGCGAAGATCACGATCAGAAGCACCCCGGTGAAGAAGGTCGGCACCGAATAGCCCAGCATCGCGATGAAGGTGCCCAGCTGGTCGAACCAGGAATATTGCTTGTAGGCCGAATAGATCCCGATCGGGATCGCGATCAGCACGCCGACCAGATAGGCCGTGCCGATCACCGTCAGGGTCTGGGGGATGCGCTCGCCGATCACGCTGAAGACCGGGCCGCGGGTCTGATAGGACAGGATGCGCTGCTGGCCCTCGACGATATGGGAGCCGAACAGAAGGTCGAACTGGTGCATCGGCTCGACCCAGAAGAACTGGCGCAGCCAGAGGATGTAGCGGATGAAGACCGGCTGATCGGCGCCCATCGCCGCCATCATCTTCAGCCGCGTCTCGGGCGGCACGGTCAGGGGCACCTCGGACATCGGGCTGCCGGGGGCGAGGTCGACCAGGAGGAAGATCACGAGCGAGATCAAAAGCAAGGTCGGGATCGCAAGCAGAAGCCTGCGCAGGGCATAGGTCAGCATCGGGGCTTGCCTTTTGCACGGGATCGCGGGCCGGCCCGGGGAAGGGCTGGCCCGCGACCTTTGGGGTCAGATCAGGGGATTACTTCGTGCGGGTCCAGTCCTGCGCGTTCCACAGTTCCGAATCCCAGACGTTCAGATCCACCCCGCCCAGCGTGTTCGAGGCAGCCGACAGGCGGCCACGGTCGACCAGCGGCACGATGGTCATGCTGTCCTTGGTCAGCATGTCGTTCATCTGCTTGGCCAGGGTGCCCCGCTCGGCAATGTCCGAGGTCGCCGACATCTTGGCGGCCAGCGCGTCATAGTCCTTGTTGCAGAAGCGGTTGATGTTCTCACCCTGCCATTGGCTGTCCGGCCCCGGGATCTTGTCGCATTTGTAGCCGGCCAGATAGGCTTCCGGATCGGTGCCGTCGAAGTTGTTGGCGTACATTTCGACATCGGCATAGAACTTCTGGAAGGTGTCGGGCGAGCCCGCGTCGCCGCCGAAGTAGACCGAGGCGTCGATCGACTTCAGCTCGACATCCACGCCGAGATCGGTCCACCAGGACTTGATCAGCGACTGGAAGTCCTGCCGGACCGGGTTGACCGAGGTCTGGTAGAGGATATGCAGCTTCTTGCCATCCTTTTCGCGGATGCCATCGGCGCCGGGCTTCCAGCCGGCGTCATCCAGCAGCTTCTTCGCGCCATCCATGTCCTGGGCGATGCAGCCGGTGTTGTCCGAGGCATAGGCCTCGGGCGCCGGAACCAGGTTGCAGGTCGGGCGGCCCGCGGTGCCATAGCCCACATCGACCAGCGCCTGACGGTCGATCGCCATCGACAGGGCGTGGCGCACGTTCATGTCCGACAGGATCGGGTGGGGATGCTTGACGGTCGAACGCTCACCCTCGGGCAGATCCGAGGACGGGTCGGTCAGGTTCATCTCGATCCGCTCGACCAGGGTGCCGAAGCCATTGACGAAATGGCCCTTGCCCCCGGCGGCCATCTGGGTCTGCAGTTCCGGGTTGACCTGGGTGTTCCAGGCATAGTCGAACTCGCCGGTTTCCATCACGGCGCGCGCCGCCGCCTCGGCATCGCCGCCGCCCTTCAGGGTCATCGTGGCGAAAGCCGGCTTGGCCGGGTCGCGGTAGTTCCGGTTGGCTTCCAGCTCGATCGTGTCATTGGTCTTGAAGGAGACGACCTTGAACGGGCCGGTGCCGATCGGCATGTTGTTGGCATCGGTGCAGGTGGGCGCTGCGGCGCCGATGCACTTCTCGAACTGGGCCTTCTGCAGGATCGGCGAGGTGGCGCCGACGAAGGCCAGGTAGGGGTTGGGCTTGGGCGCCACGAAGGTCACGACGATGGTCGCGGCATCCGGAGTTTCGACCGACTTGATGCCTTCGTATTTCGAGGCCTGGGCGCAGCCGCCCGCCGGGTCCTTGCAATAGTCATAGGAGAACTTGACGTCCGCCGAAGTGACCGGCGAGCCATCCGACCAGACCACGCCCGGCTTCAGCTTCCAGGTGATCACCGTCAGATCCTTGGACAGGCCGCCATTGTCGACGGTCGGGATATCCACCGCCAGACGCGGGAAGAGCGCACCCTTGGAATCGAAACCGGCCAGCGGCTCCAGCACCAGCGAGGCGGATTCCAGCTCCTTCGTGCCACCGGAGAGATAGGGGTTGAGGTTGGACGGCGCCTGCCAATAGAGGACATTCACATGGCCATCCGAGCCACGCTCGGCATGGGCGGCGCCTGCCAGCGACAGGCAGGCGGCAGCGCCCAGAAGAGCTCTCTTCAATTTCATGGTGTTACACTCCTTGTTGTTGCAGTTGGACTTGTCCGCCCCCGGTTGATCCGATGGGTGCGGCTGGACTTGGGTAAAGGTGGCAGGCCACCTGCCGCCCGGGTTCGACCTCGGTCAGGTCCGGGCGGACCTGGTGGCAGATCTCCATCACCTTGGGGCAGCGCGTGCAGAAGGCGCAGCCCTTGGGCGGATTGGCGGGCGAGGGGACATCGCCCTTCAGGATGATGCGCTGGCGCAGGCCCTCGCGGTCGGGGTCAGGCTCGGGCACGGCGGAGAGGAGCGCCTCGGCATAGGGGTGCAGGGGCCTGGCATAAAGCGCATCGCGGGGCGAGAGTTCGACGATGCGGCCAAGGTACATGACCGCGACCCGGTCGGCGATATGGCGCACCATCGAGAGGTCGTGGCTGATGAAGAGATAGGTCAGGCCAAGGCGTTCCTGCAGATCCTCCAGAAGGTTGACCACCTGCGCCTGGATCGAGACATCGAGGGCCGCGATCGGCTCGTCGCAGACGATGAACTTGGGGTTCAGCGCCAGGGCGCGGGCGATGCCGATGCGCTGGCGCTGGCCGCCCGAGAATTCATGCGGGTAGCGGTTGGCAAAGCGGCGGTTGAGGCCGACCTGATCCATCAGTTCGTAGATCCGGGCGAGGCGGTCGGTGCCGGATTTGCCCGAATGTTCGACCAGCGGTTCGCCGATGATCTGGGCCAGGGTCATCCGCGGGTTGAGGCTGGCTTGCGGGTCCTGGAAGACCATCTGCATCTGCGGCCGCTTCTTGCGCAGGGCCTCGGGGGCCAAGGCAAGGATATCGTCGCCCGCGATCTCGACCGAGCCCGCGGTCGGCTCGTACAGCCGGATCAGGGCGCGGCCGACGGTGGATTTGCCACAACCGCTTTCGCCGACGAGGCCGAGCGTCTCACCCGCCAAGATGTCGAAGCTGACGCCGTCGACGGCCTTCACATCGCCGGTATGGCGGCGCAGGACGCCGGTGTGGATCGGGAAATACATCTTGAGGTCGCGGACCCGGACGAGGGGGCGGGGCGTGGTGTCAAACATCTGCGCGCCTCCCCAGGTCCCGAAGATGGGCAGCATTGCCCATCCTACGCCCAACCCGGGCGCAGCGGCTGACGGTAGGATGGGCAATGTTGCCCATCTTGCGGGGGGTGAGGTCACGCATGGCCCGCCTCCCAATGACAGGCCACGTCATGGCCCTGGCCGAGCGGCAAGGCGTCCACCGGCCGGCGCTGCGGGTTTTCGATCTGGCAGCGGTCGAAGACCTGGGCGCAGCGTGGCGCGAAGGGGCAGGCGCGCGGGGCTTCGGTCATGATCGGCGGCTGGCCCTCGATCACCTGCAGCCGCGCCGCCCGGGCGCCGCTCAGCGAGGGCACGGTCTTCAGAAGCGCGCGCGTATAGGGGTGCTGCGGATCGGCGAACAGCGTCTTGACCGGCCCGTGTTCGACGATCTGGCCGCCGTACATCACCATCACCCGGTCGGCGATGCCGGCGATCACGCCCAGGTCATGGGTGATCCAGATGATCGCCATGCCGAGCTTCTGGCGCAGCTCCTTCACCAGTTCGAGGATCTGCGCCTGGATCGTCACGTCCAGCGCCGTGGTCGGCTCATCCGCGATCAGCACATCGGGGTCGCAGGCGAGTGCAATGGCGATCATCACCCGCTGCCGCATGCCGCCCGAGAACTGGTGCGGATAGCTGTCCAGCCGCGAGGCCGCATCGGGGATGCCAACCAGCTCCAAGAGCTCCACCGCCCGGACCCGGGCCTGGGCCTTGTTCAGGCCCATGTGGCGGATCAGGGGTTCCATGATCTGGAAGCCGACCTGGAACACCGGGTTGAGGCTGGTCATCGGGTCCTGGAAGACGAAACCCACCTTGGCGCCGCGCACCTCGCGCAGCTCCCGCGCCGGGACCTTGAGCAGGTCGCGCCCGCCGAGCCAGACCTCGCCGCCGCGCACCTCCGCCGGGGGCATCGGCAGCAAGCCGATCAGCGACATCATCGTCACCGACTTGCCCGAGCCGCTTTCCCCCACAACGCCCAAAAGTTCACCGCGCTTCAGGTGAAAGCTGACCTGATTGACCGCATGCACCTCACCGCCGCGGGTGCGGAAAACGGTCTTCAAGCCCCGAACGTCCAGGACGGCGTCGCCCCCATCGGGCATAGGTTTCTCCCCAGGTCTTTGTTTTTATTGGTCTTGCGTCGTCAGGGTCGGCTGGCGTCCAGCGCCATGCTCGCCCTTCCCGAAGCTTTCCCGATTTTGTCCAACCGATCAATCTTTATCTTGACCGATCTGCCCGCTCTTGACGCTACGATCTGCAGCATCGATCGCACAATCCGCCGGATGTTGACACCGGCAAGGCGCGGGTGGAGGGTCCCGGGCAGAATGAACAGGAGGCCGCGATGGTCGAAATTCTGACGCCGATCGAGATTCTCGCGGCTCTGGTGGCCTTTCCGACGGTCAGCCATGACAGCAACCTGCCCCTGATCGACTGGGTGGAGGATTACCTCACCAGCCACGGCATCGCCACCGCCCGGCACTGGAACGAGGATGGGCGCAAGGCGGCGTTGATGGCCCATGTCGGGCCGATGATCGACGGCGGCGTGCTGCTCTCGGGCCATTCCGACGTGGTGCCGGTCGAGGGCCAGGCCTGGTCCTCGGACCCTTTCACGCTGACCACGCGGCAGGGTCGGATCTATGGCCGCGGCGCCTGCGACATGAAGGGCTATGTCGCCCTCGCGATCTGGGCCCTGGTCGAGGCCACGCGCCGCGACCTGAAGCGGCCCTTGCAACTCGCCCTCTCCTACGACGAGGAGATCGGCTGCACCGGGGCCGATCCGATGTTGGGCACGATGGCAACCACCTTCCCCAAGGCCGAGATCGCCCTGATCGGCGAGCCGTCGCGGATGCAGCCGATCCATGGCCACAAGGGCGGCACCGGCTTTCATGTCCATGTGAAGGGCTTCGAGGTGCATTCCTCGCTGCTGCCTTACGGCGTCTCGGCGATCATGGAGGGCGCGCGGCTGATCGCTTGGGTCAACGACCGCAACGAAGCCCTGCAGGCCGAAGCCCCGAGCCCGCTTGCCGCCCGTTTCGATCCGCCCTTCACCACGCTGCACATCGGCATGATCTCGGGCGGGACGGCGCATAACATCACCGCCGCCGATTGCCGTTTCGCGCTGGAAATGCGGGTGGTGCCGGGCGAGGAGGTCGAGACCCATGCCAGGGCCTTCGAGGCCGCCGCCGCCGAACTCGGCGCCAACCTCGCCGCGCGCAAGAACGGCGCCGGGGTCCTGCTGCAACGCTTCTTCCGCGTGCCGCCGCTGGAGCCGGAGGAAGGCCCCGGCCGCGGCGCCGCCGAGGCGCTGGTGCGCCGCCTGACCGGGGCCAATGCCGCCGGGGTCGTCTCTTACGGCACCGAGGCCGGGCATTTCCAGGCCCGCGGCTATTCGGCCGTGGTCTGCGGGCCGGGCGACATCGCCCAGGCCCACCAACCCGATGAATATCTGGAAGAAACCGAGTTTCAGGCCGGGCATGACTTCATGCGCCGCCTGCTGGAGGATCTGGCGTGACGCGTTTTGCTGAAACCGGCCCGATCGGCATCGCCACGCCGATCCGCTTTGGCGCGCCGCCGCCGGCTGCCTGTGACGTGGTGGTGATAGGCGGCGGCATCATCGGGGTGATGACCGCCTGGTTCCTCGCCGAACAGGGCTTCAAGGTCGTCCTCTGCGAGAAGGGCCGCATCGCCGGCGAGCAATCCAGCCGCAACTGGGGCTGGATCCGCCAGCAGGGCCGCGACTTTGCCGAATTGCCGATCATGATGGAGAGCCTTGGCATCTGGCAGGATCTGCAGGCGCGCTTCACCGCCGGCGGCGGCCCGGGGCTGGGCTTCCGGCAGGAGGGGGTCATGTACCTCGCGCGGACCCAGGCCGAGATGATGGGCTTCGAGATCTGGGCCGATCAGGCGCGCGCCATGGGTCTGGATGTGCGGCTGCAATCGGGGTTGCAGGTCTATGACCGGATCAAGACGGCGGCGGTGCAATGGGTGGGCGGGCTTTTCACCGCCTCGGACGCAAGGGCCGAGCCCTGGGTGGCGGTGCCGCTGCTGGCCGAAGGCGCGGTGGAACAGGGCGCCGTCATCGTCGAGGATTGCGCGGTGCGCAGGCTGGATCTGCAGGGCGGCAAGATCGCCGGGGTCTTCACCGAGAAGGGCCGGATCGCCTGCGAACAGGTGGTAGTGGCGGGCGGGGCCTGGTCCTCGCTTCTGCTCAGGGCGGAGGGGGTGAAGATCCCGCAGCTTTCGGTCCTGGCCTCGGTCGCGCAGACCGAGCCGATGCCGGAGGTCTTTGCCGGCAACGCCGCCGACGACCGCTTTGCCTTTCGCCGGCGCGAGGATGGTGGCTATACGATCGCGCCGGGCGGCTCGCATGATTTCTACCTTGGCCCCGATGCCTTCCGGCATGTGGGCAAGTTCCTCGGCGTCCTGCGCCACGACTTCCGCAAGACCAAATTCCGCGCCCGCGCCCCGGCGGATTTTCCCGATGCCTGGCGCACGGCACGGAGCTGGACCGGCGAGGAAGTCTCGCCCTTCGAGCGGATGCGCGTGTTGAACCCGGCGCCGAACCTGAAGGCCCTGTCGAAGGTGCAGGACGATTTTGCCGCGGCATTTCCGTCGCTTGGCCGCCCGGCGCTGTTGCGGACCTGGGCGGGCATGATCGACACGATCCCCGATGTGGTGCCGGTGGTGGACCGGGTGGCGGCGATCCCGGGGCTGGTGGTGGCCACCGGCATGTGCGGCCATGGCTTCGGCATCGGGCCGGGGATGGGGCGCGTGGTGGCGGACCTGGTGGCGGGGCGGGAGGTCGGGCATGACCTGACGCGGTTCCGGCTGTCGCGGTTCAGCGATGGCAGCAAGTTGGTGCCGGGGCCTTCTTTGTAGGGGGAGGCGGGGGCTGCCGCCCCCGCACCCCCGCCCGGTGGGGGCTTTCCGCCCCCTCCGGACCGCCCCCGAGGATATTTCTGCCAGTATGAAAGGGGGAAGGGCGGGGGTTGCCGACGGGCGGTGATTTGCGGATCATCGGGCAAAGGAGTCGTCCCATGCCCGTCAAGAACCGATTTGCCGAACTGCTGCCCCCC